>JAYEMB010000130.1:0-2861 GCA_034717855.1 Campylobacterota bacterium | reverse complement strand
TCTTAGAGACAGAAATCCTGCAACTCTTTCGGGGGGTGAGAAGAAAAAACTTCTTATTGCATGTCTATATGCAGCTAATCCCCAAATGTGGCTTCTGGATGAAATTATTGATGAACTTGATCCTGGATCAGCATTAAATATTTTACAAAAACTTGTTAAAGAAAAAAGAACAGTTATTCTTTTTTCATCTAAAATGCTGGATATTTTTAAAGGTATTTCATCTAAATTTTTTATTATGAAAAACGGCAATCTACTTGCAGCAGATAAAATGAATAATTCTGATTTAGATAGCTTAATGGTCGAAGAAGGTTTAATTATTGACAATAAACATGAAGCATTAAAACATAAACAAAGCTTAAACTCAGAACACAAGGTTGTAATTGAAAATCTTAAATACAAATACCCTGGCAATATTAACTTTAACCTGCATATTGATAATTTCCATATTAATAAAGGAGAAATTGTTTCTCTGGCTGGAAAAAACGGCTCAGGTAAATCTACACTGGGAAAACTAATTGCCGGTTTAAAAGAAAAAGAAAGTGGAATACTTACTGTGAATGAAAAAAATAATTTATCATGCGCATATCTTTTTCAAAATCCTGATTATCAAATTTTCCTTCCTACAGTAGAAGAAGAGTTATCTTTTGGTCTCAAACTGACTGATGCGAAAATTGGAGAGACTATAGAAAAGTTCAAACTTCCAAACAGGAATGTTCCTCCCTCAATAATGAGTTATGGTGCAAGAAAAAGGTTGCAGGCAGCTGTATACTATCTTATGGACAGGAATATATACATTCTGGATGAGGCAGATGCAGGTTTATCTTTAAAAGATTTTGATATGCTTATAAATATATTATATAAAAAAGACAAAAGTATTCTTATAATTTCTCACAATCTCGATTTATGTACACGTTACAGCAATCGTGTTTACCTTATAAATTCAGGAAAGATAGTAAAAGAAATTAAAACTGATCTGCACAATACTTTGGATACATACTTTATGACAGAGACAGCAAATTTATGATAACAAGTACTTTTATCCAGGGGAATTCATTTCTGCATAAGACTGATCCCCGTTTAAAAACCATTATTCTTTTATGCACTGTAATTCTATTTTTTTTACCTCTGTCAATTACTGCAATATTTATATTTTTTACAGGTCTTGTATTAATAGGCATATACAGTCTTGGATTTCTGAAGGCCCTTCAGCCGGTAAAAATGATACTTCCAATTATTATATTTGTTATTATACTTACTCCTCTATTTTTTAGGGGTGGAGAAACAATTCTGATAATTAATAATATAATTATTCTTACATCAGAAGGTCTTTTTCATACTCTTAGACTTATTTTAAGATTTACAGGGATAACTGTATCTTTTTACATATTTTTCTCTACTACCAGTATTAGTAATTTTATACTGACATTGGAATGGTTTAGACTACCCTATAAAGCAGCCCTTATAATTACGATTGCTCTAAGATATATCCCCTCTATGATTATTATTTATAATAATATACAGGAAGCCCACAGCTTAAGAGTAAACAGCAGCAAAAATAAAATATTATTCTGGAAAAAATTAAACAAGATATTTCCAACTCTTGTTTCTGTATTAATACACTCCGTAAAATCAATTCCTGCATTGTCCATGGCTCTGGAACTTAGGGGTATTGGCAAGTTGGAAAAAAGGTCTCAATTTAAATGTATTAAATCCAGTAATATGGTATTGCAAATTACCATAACTGGTGTTATTACTGTGCTTATAATATTATGTGCACTAAGGAGTCAACTATAAAGAATGATTTATAATAATTTATTTTGGAACTACAAATATTTCTCCTTTGGTGAGCAATGCAAAGATGATTTTAAGAAGTTTATTCATCAAAGCCACCATAGCTTTTCGATGAGAAAAACCTTCATTTCTCTTTTTATCATAATAAGCTCGAAAAAAAGGACTGAATTTCAAGGTTCCAAAAGCCATCAGATAAACATACTTTCTAAGACTTTTATTGCCATGTTTCGTAATGTGCCCCTGCTTAAGAATTGTTCCAGACTGATAGATCCCAGGATCAGTTCCACAGAAGGCGATCAGCTTTTGATACCGGGAGAAATTAGTAATGTCTCCAACCTCAGCAAGAAAGTGAGCAGCAGTAATTTTACCAACTCCTGGAATGGATTCAAGAATATCCGATTCCGGTTTGTGATCTTTTTTTATAAGATCCAAAAAGGTTTTAGTAACAGTCTTTTCTCTTTCCTGGATAAATATAAGGTTTTTAGCAGAATCTTTAACCATGAGTCCATAGGCTTCAATGGCAATAGAATCCTGAGCCAGCTGTATAACCTTATCAGCCGTTACAGTGGATCCTCGCCCCTTTCTACCATCATTCAAAGCAGAAGTGATATCTTCACTGGAGGCAGACAGAATGAATTGAGGAGAGGGATAATGAGAAAGAAGACTCAGCATTCCTTTAGTAAATACATCCACAGTAAGGATTTCCGGGAAAGCAACACTAAGGTCGGCTTTCAATTGAGTTTTTGCTTTAGCCACTTCTTCGGCCAGCTGCTCGCGTCTTCTAGCCAAAGATCTAACTTCTTCAATCAAACCGAACTCCGCTTTTCTAAGTTTACCAGAATTGTGAAGACTAAAATCAGCAATCAGCCTTGCATCAACAATATCGGTTTTAGTTTTTCGAAGGGTATGGGCTTTCGAGTAGTTTTTAACCAATACAGGGTTAACGATAAAAGTTTCCTTACCATGATTCAAGAGATATTGAAGCAAAGTAAGATGGAATCGTCCTGTCGATTCCATAAAGAAAGCAGGATTACCAAAATCTTTGGTTTGCTCAAGCAGTCTGTCAAATC
>JAYEMB010000129.1:0-12105 GCA_034717855.1 Campylobacterota bacterium | reverse complement strand
CGAAGGTGAGAGAGCGAAGGTAGATATTAAACTTACTATTTCAGCCTTTATCTCAGATGAGGTAGTTAAAGAGGATAGACTGCGTTTAGATATCTATAGAAGACTCTCTCAATGCGAAGAGGCTGTTGAGGTTTATGAGATTGAAGAGGAGCTTATTGACAGGTTTGGAGAGTTGGATAGTCCGACAAAACAATTTTTTGAATTGATGGTGATTAAGCTACTTGCACTGGAAAAAAAGATAAAATCTATCTCTAATTATGGACAGAATATAACTTTTACATACTTAAATGAGTCCAAAGAGAGCATCAAGTCAAGAAGTAAAGATGATGATGACATCATCAAGGAGACTCTTCATTATCTCAGAAACTCAAAACCAAAGGTACTTTAATGAGAATAGCATTTATAGGCGACATCGTAGGTCAACCAGGTCGTAAGATGATTCAAAACTATCTCAAATCTATACGAGAAGAGTATGAGATAGACTTTGTCATAGCAAACTATGAAAATGCATCTCACGGTTTTGGTCTGACTGCTAAAAACGCAAATGAACTGGTCTCTTTTGGTATTGATGTTATGAGTGGTGGAAATCACACTTGGGATAAAAAAGATATTTTACCTCTTTTTGATACACATGAACTGCTTCGTCCACACAACTACCCAGAAGAGGTTCCCGGAACGGGCTGTAAGATTTATGATGTAGCGGGTGAGAAGTTGGCTATTTTAAATCTTATGGGACACTTCTCTATGCCCTACACTGACAACGCCTTTCGATGTGCAGAGGAGACAGTTGAGTCTCTCTGTAGTATTGATGGTGTTAAGAGTATATTTATAGATTTTCATGCTGAAGCTACAAGTGAAAAACGCGCTATGATGATGCTTCTTCAGGGAAAAGTCAGTGGAATTATCGGAACGCATACTCATGTTTCAACTGATGACTTTCAGATATCTAAAGGAACAGCATATTTAACAGACATAGGTTTGACTGGCTGTAGAGACAATGTAATAGGAATGGATCAAAAAGTTCCTTTAAAACAGTTTCTTACTGGAATGAAAGGGCATTTTGATATACCTAAAAAATGTAAATCTATTTTACAGATAGCTGTTATGGATATAAATGATGGAAAATGTGAGGCTGCGTTTAAGCTAAAACAGTTTGATGATGGTCGTCTGCTTAGAACTGATGCTTGGATTGAAGACTAGGCAGTTACTCTGTAGTAGTTCTCGTTTGAAATATAGGTATTTAGCATAGTGTGTCGTAAATTACTCTCTTGTATATCCTGAATATTTTGTGGTAGGTTTTTATCTATTTTTGACGCTTGATTTAGAGTTGTTTTAGGTTCAAGTAGTAAAGAGAATATTTGAGAGTTGTCGCTATAAGCATTTTTGGCACTCTCAAAAGAGTGTACCTTTTTAAACTCTGCTTGAAAAGAGTTTTGCTCGTTTTCGTGTAGTTTTTGTTGGTTACTCAGTGCTTTATAGTTAGATATATAGTTGAGTGGAAAACTTGTGTCTAAATTTTTAACTATTTTTGATTGAAAACTTTTTGCAGAGAAAGTGCTTGCATTGTCGCTCTTTTGTGAATTGCTGCTCTGGGTTTTGGGAGCGGAGTTTGCACCGATATAAGTACTGAACGATGAGACGTAAATAAGGGACTCCTTAGCTCTTTTATAATATTATAAATCAATGTGACTTAAAGGTTTATGATGTGCTGTTTTTTAAAAACTCACTTTTTACTAACTTACTAGTAGTACAATTCGTGAAAATATATTTTTGGAATGATATGGAAAATTTAAAAAACCTCACTGTTTTATATGTCGAAGATGATAATGAAGTAAGAGAAAACATCTCTCAAAGTTTGTCGTACTTTGTAAAAGATGTGCTCTCTGCTGGAGATGGTGATGAGGCGTACTCCCTTTATGAGAAATACTCTCCCGATATAATTATCACAGATATTGATATGCCGGGTATGAATGGGTTAGAGCTTGCAGCTAGAGTAAGAGAAGATGATAGTTTTATACCTATAGTTGTTATGACGGCATATACAACAGAAGAGTTTTTACTCGATGCTGTATCTCTTCATCTTGAGAGATATATCGTAAAACCTATTTCACTCAGTAAGTTAAAAGATAGCCTTCTCTCTTGTTATGATAGATTAAAAGAGTTAAACCGAGTAGCAATCAAGTTTCCTACAGGTTACAGTTATAACCTCACATCGAGTGTTATGAAAGATGAACATGGAGAGGAGGTTGCTTTGCAAAATAAAGAGAAGCTACTTTTAGAACTATTTATTAGAAAAATGAACGCTATTGCATACTATAGTGAGATAGAAGATGAGGTGTGGGATTCTAAGGAGCTAAATAAGGGTTCATTAAAAGCCCTAGTAGTAAAACTTAGAAAAAAACTTGGAAAAGACTCAATAATAAATGAAAACGATTTAGGCTACAGGCTAAGTAATTGAAAACAACTCTCTCAAAGCTTTTTATATTAATCTTTATATTTACAACAAATGTGACTGCGTTTAGCGTATATGAGGAGCGTAGTTCACATATATTAGCGGATGAGATATTTAACTATCAAGAGAGTTTTGAGACAATAGATAGAGCATCATACTCCTACACAGACTCTACTATTTGGTTGAAATTTGATCTCTCTGAGTATGAAGAGGGTGACTCCGATAAATATATTCTGTTTAACTATCCTACATTAAACTATGTTGAGATGGTTTATAAAAGTAATGAAAAAGTAGAGAAGTTTAGTAGTGGAGCAGTTGGAGAGCGAGAGTTTCCATTTAATGAGATAGTATTTACCCTTCCTCTGAGTAAAATAGATAATAGAGTTGTCTATTTTAAAATTCAACATAAAGGGATTATGTCTTTAGAGAATAAAATTTTTGACTCTAAAGTTAAGTTGTATGAGTTTCTGATTTTTCGAGCCGATGTTACTACGGTGATGGTTGCTATCACATTTTTAATCATGTTTTTTATAGCTATTCTCGCATACTACTTAAAAGAGAGAACATATCAGTTTTTCTTTCTTTTTCTATTCTCATCACTGCTAATGCAACTAGCAGTAAACAACTCATTAACTTGGCTAAGTGGAGTAGGCAAGATAGACCTTTTAGTCCAAGTTACAGTTGATTTAACTATCATAACTGCGTTTTTATTTTTAATGAACATCACTAAGATGAAAGATAATTTTCCTCAGATATATAAGTTTTTTAAAGTTATGACAACAATCACCATCTACATCTTACTGCTGGAATTTTTTCAAAATAGAGATCTAGGTCACATAAAAAATATGTATGTACTTCCACTATTTGTAACTTTGATGTACACAAGTCTATTCTATATGTTTTACAAAGGTGTCAAGTACTCTGCGTTTATAGCCATTGCACTTCTGTTTTTACTAGCTTCATCTCTAACTCTCTATCTAAATATTAATGGTGTGATGGCAGGTATTTACAACCCGATAATATGGAAGGTTTTGATAATAATGGAGATGATAACTTTCTCGCTTATGCTGCTCTACATAATTAAGGAGCTCTCAGATAATAAAATGCAGCAAGAACTCGTTTTAGAGGAGCAGTCGAAGTTAGCAGTTATTGGTGAAACTTTAACAAATATAGAACATCAGTGGCGTTCTCCTCTTTCAAAGATATCTTCAAATATTGTAGCTTTAGAGACTGAGTTAGAGGTGAGAGGCGGTATATCAGCTTATAAACTCCAGAAGTCTTTAAGCAGTATGAGTAGTACACTTGATTATATGACTAATCTTGTTGATTATTTTAAAGTTTTCTATATGAAAGACCAGGATAAAAAACCTTTTTTAATAGGAAACGCATACTTGAGAGTGAGTAGATTACTTGAGTATGATTTTATGAAATATGGTATCAGTATGACATATATTGATGATGATAAGGTACAAGTTCTTGGACATTTAAATGAGTTTACTCAAGTAATACTTAACATATTATCTAACGCTCGTGATATTATTGTTCAAAGAGCTATTGTTAAGCCTCAAGTGACAATTGTAGTAAAAAAGCACAACGGAAAAGTTGTAATATCTATCGAGGATAATGCAGGTGGAATTGATGAAGAGATAATTGATGAAGTTTTTAACCAGTTTTTCTCCGATAAGGAGAAGCAAAGCTCAGGAATAGGACTCTATCTCTGTAAGCATATTGTCGAGAAAAAAATGGGTGGAACTATTCGTGTTAAAAATAAAAACGATGGTGTAAAATTTACAATTAAGTTATAATTCACAATTAGCTCACTTTGAGCAGATATAATTCAGTTTCACAAAAGTTAACTATGAAATTCTACGGAATGAAAAGTGCTAATGACTTTTAAATAATAAGATTATATATATGGAGATAAATATTGAGACTGTTTTTTAATTTTACTATTATAAGTACTATTCTTTTCTCATCACTATCCGCTTTAACACTAAAAGAGAGTGTTGTAGAAGCTATGAATACAAACCCAGTGGTTACAGAAAGACTTAAAAACTATAGAGCAACACAGCAAGACCTTAGTGTTGCAGAGTCAGAGTATTATCCAAGTGTAGACTTTAGAGCAAGCCTTGGATATAACAATGCCGGAGAGTTTAAAGACTCTAGAGATGGAGATTGGCATCATAAAGTAATAGATGAAGAGTACAATAACTATGAAACGTCTTTAGTCCTAACCCAAAACCTCTTTGATGGCTTCTCCACTACTAACAAGGTAGATTATCAAGAGGCTAGAATCTTAGCAGCTGCATATAATTATGTAGAGAAATCTAATGACATTGCGTTTAAGATGACGAGTGCTTATATAAGTGTTATCCGCTCTTATGAACTACTACAAACTGCAAGAGAGAATGTTCAGATAAATGATGAAGTGTACAAAAAGGTAAAAGATCTCTTTGACTCAGGGTTAACAACAGATTCGGAAGTGAAAAAAATCGAATCTTCTCTCTCTTTAGCGCGTTCAAACCTTACAGTACAAAAAAATAATGCACGTGATACTGAGTATAGCTTCAGAAGAGTCTTAGGTCGTATGCCTGATGTAGCTACGATGAGTAGACCAGAGTTGAATATATCTATGCCTGAGAGTATACAAAGAGCAGCTCTCTATGCCGTGAATCATAACCCATCACTTTTAGTAAGTCAGTATAATATAAAAGGTGCTCAAGCACTTCACAAACAGACTCAAAAAGGTTTTTATCCAACACTTGATTTAGAACTAGCACAAAATTATAATGATGCGGATGAGAGAAACTCTTTTAACCAGCCTGATGATAGATTTAGTGCAAGATTGGTACTTTCGTATAATATTTTTCGTGGTGGTGCAGATAGAGCAGCAGCACAGAGAGAGATAAGTAAAATAAATCAAGAAATTGAGATAAAAAGAGACCTGAAACGCCAAGTTATAGAGGGTTTAGATCTCTCATGGAATGCTTATGAGATGATTGCTCAACAGCTTAAAGACCTAAAAGAGTATAGTCGGTTTAGTGAGAAGACCTTGGAGCTCTATAAAGAGGAGTATGACTTAGGTCGTCGCTCCCTACTTGATCTTCTTTCAGCTCAAAATGATGTAATAAACTCTCGTTCACAAATAATTATTGCAGAGTATGACCACCTTTTAGCAAGGTACCGTATTTTAGATGCAATGGGTCTTTTACCTCAAGCAATTGTCGGGGATACTGAGGAGTTTAACTCTCGTGTTAACCTCTACTCTGATGGAGAAGCTCACGAAATATTAGATAGAGTCCCTGTTAAATTTGATGTAGATGAAGATAATATAGCAGATAATCAAGACCTTTGTGATAATTCACTTTTGGAAAACAACATCATGCCTTACGGCTGTAAAAAAATCAGTAGAGATGGTGACGGTGATGGTGTTGTAGATAGTAAAGATATGTGCCCTCTAACTCCTAAAAATGTTAAGGTCTATCCCAATGGTTGTGCAGTAGATAATGATATGGATGGAGTTAAAGATTATAAAGATCAGTGTTTAGAGACTCCTATGGGATATGAGGTAAATGATGTTGGATGTGCAATATCACTTAACCTTGGAGTAAACTTTAAACATCAAAGTGACATCATCGAGAAAAACTCTTATGATAATATAGACAAGCTCGCAACGTTTGTAAAGAGAAACAGTAACTATAAGTTAAATATAATAGGACATACAAGTTCTATAGGTGATGAGAAGTTTAATATGCAGCTCTCCAAAAAAAGAGCTCTCTCTGTAAAGAGAGTCCTAGTTGAGTTTGGTGTTTCTCCAGAGACGATTACAACAGAGGGAAGAGGTGAATATGATCCAATTTCTGATGATAGTAGTGCTGCTGGTGAACTTTTGAACCGTCGTGTTGAAATAGAAATAATAATAGGTTAAAAGAGAATGAATATAATAAAATTATTTGCAATAGTGTTACTAAGTACTTTGTCTCTGCATGGAGCGACATATGATGATAACTATAGTGTAGTCGCATCACAGAAGCCTACTCAAAAGAATGACAACACTTTTATGAATGGAAACTTTTCTGAGATACTGCGTTTCGATATGCTCAACTTTCGTAATCAAAAAATGGAAGAGAAATCTCAAGATGAGCTTGATAAAATACTCAAGACGATTAATGAATATATCCAAAATAAGAGAGATATAAAGATTACTGTTATTGGACATACTGATAAACCAACAGATGATTTTAATGAAAATAAAATAGATTCCGGTACATATGCAAACAGTATTGAAAATATTTTTAGATACTCTTTAAATGAGAATAATAGTAGTACACTTAGTAAAGATTATGCTACTGCGATTGAGAAGAAACTTTTGGATAACAATATCAGTCAAGAGATTATTTTTGTAGAGCATAGAGCTGGAAAAGATTTGGCTTTTAGTAGTGCAGAGAGTGAGGGAAGAGAACTCTCAAATAGAGTTATGCTTACTCTGTATGTTGAGCATATATCAGATATTGACAGTGATAGAGATGGTGTGTTTGACAGATATGATAAATGTCCAAATACGCCAAGACATTCAAAGGTAGATAAAAGAGGCTGTCCTATCGATAGTGATGGAGATGGAGTGATTGACTATAAAGACAAGTGTCCAAAGACTCCAAAAGGTGTAAGTACAGATAAAAGAGGCTGTCCACTTGATTTAGATGAAGATGGAGTAGCTGATTACAGAGATAAATGTTTAAATACTATGAGGGGTTTTAAGGTAGATCCAAGTGGATGTCCATTGAAAACTACTTTAAAGCTAAACTTTAAACCAAGGTCTGATAAAATAGTGTCCGAATCACTCTCTCAAGTTAAAGAGTTTGCAGAGTTTATGAAAGAGCATAAGTTATATAAAGCTAAAATAGTTGGACATACAGACAGTATCGGTAAAGCAGTTATAAATATGGAGCTTTCACAAAAACGAGCACTTTCAATGAAGAGAGCCTTAGTTAGAGAGGGTATAGATATCTCCCGTTTAACTACAGCTGGACGTGGAGAACTTGACCCAATAGAGTCCAACAGAACAAAAGAGGGACGAAAAGCAAATCGTCGTATAGAAGTAGAACTATTTTATTAAAGAGTAGGTAAGGGTGTAGATGAACGAGCACGTAATAACAGTAGATGAAGATTCTCTTTTAGATGTATTTGTTCTATTTACAAAACTCTTTCACAAACCCTTTACAAAAGAGGCGCTTCTAAGTGGATTACCAATACATGGTGACCAAAAGCTCTTTTCAAAAGGGAAGTCTAAATCTCTTTTCTCTCGTGTAGCTGCTCGTGCAGGACTTAAATCAACTCTTGTAAAAAGACCAATAGAGGATATGCTTGGTCTTCACCTCCCAATGATTCTTCTTCTGAGTAATGATAATGTCTGTATTTTAGAGCAATTTAATGATGATAAAACGCAGGCGAAGCTTATATATCCAGAGGGTGAAGGTCTTGAGCAGTGGGTAAGTGTAAAAGATTTATCTAAAGAGTATCTTGGTTTTGCATATATGCTTAAAAAAGAGTTTGAATATGATAATAAAAATTCAAGAACGCTTCAGCTCAAACAGAAACATTGGTTTTGGAGTACTCTGAAACTCTCAACACCTATATATAGAGATGTCTTGTGGGCATCTTTTCTTGTAAATATTTTTGTTTTAGCAACACCTCTTTTTACGATGAATGTTTATGACAGGGTTATTCCAAATAATGCACAAGAGACCCTGATGGTATTTACTATCGGTATAGTTTTTGTCTATCTCTTAGACTTTCTCTTGAAGCTTATAAGGGGATATCTGCTTGAGCTTGCGGGTAAAAAGAGTGATATTATTATGTCCTCTATTATATTTGAGAAGGTACTAGATCTCAAAATGGCTGAGCATCCCCCTTCAGTAGGCTCTTTTGCAAATAATCTAAAAGATTTTGAGTCAGTACGTTCATTTTTCACAACAGCTACTATGACAGCTATTATTGACCTTCCCTTTGCCCTTATATTTTTAGCCGTAATTTACTATATTGGCGGTCTTTTAGTCTTGGTGCCAATGATTACAATGCTTCTTATTCTACTCTACGCCTTGGTAATTAGAAAACCTCTACAAGAGAGTATAGAGTCATCTCACGAGGCGAGTGCTAAAAAGAATGGAATCCTTATAGAGACGCTTCAAAATATTGAGACTGTTAAGTCTATGCGTATGAGCGGAAAAATGCAATGGGAGTGGGAAGAGTCAACAGGTGAGATTGCAGAGAAGAATCTGAAGTCTCGTCTACTTTCATCTTCGATTCCTAATGTTACAAATCTATTTATCCAACTAAATACAGTCTTTGTAGTAGTATTTGGTGTCTATCTCATTCAAGAGTTCGAGCTTACTATGGGTGGACTGATTGCTGTAGTAATTCTAACCTCTAGAACAGTAGCACCTATGGGTCAAGCTGCCTCACTTATCTCTAACTACTCTGATGCAAAAACCTCCTACACAACCTTGAATGAGATTATCTCTAGAGAGGCAGAGAGACCAGCTGGACAAGAGTTTGTAGAACGTCCTAGATTTGAGGGGAAAATAGAGTTTAAAGATGTCTGTTTTAACTACCCTGGTACAGAGGTACCTGCCTTAACAAATGTAAGTTTTGTCATTAAACCGGGAGAGAAAGTGGCTATGATTGGTAGAATAGGTTCAGGAAAGAGTACTATCGCAAAACTTATTTTAAAACTTTATGAGCCGACAAGCGGAAAGATAATGATAGATGGGATTGATATAACTCAAATAGACCCAGCAGACTTGCGTAGATTTGTATCTTATGTACCTCAGGATGTGAATCTTTTTAAAGGAACTATAAAAGAGAACATAGTCTCATCTGAACAACATCCTGATGTTGGTGATATTATCTATGCTGCTCAAGTTAGTGGTGTTGAAGAGTTTGTTCAAACACACCCCTTAGGCTTTGATATGCCAATCGGTGAGAGAGGAGCAGGTCTCTCTGGTGGACAGCGCCAAAGTGTTGGTATCGCAAGAGCTCTCATGAAAAAGAGTTCTGTAATGATTATGGATGAACCAAGTAACTCTATGGATCAAACAACTGAGTCTAGGTTACTCTCAAAATTAAAAGTAGAGCTTAAAAACCAGACGGTACTAATAGTTACACAAAAACTTTCTCTTTTAGATATGGCAGAGAGAGTAATAGTAATGCACCAGTCCAAAGTTTTACTAGATGGTTCAAAAGAGGAAGTTACTGCGCAGCTAGGGGGTGGTTCAAATGTCAAATAACGAAAGTAAAAACCTTTCAAAACGCGACTATGAATTTATGCACTCTTTGAGTGCAGCTGTGCTAGAGGTTGCTCCCACTCGCCTTAGAGTTGTACTCTACTTTTGGGTTGTAGCAATATTCCTCTTTTTAGTATGGGCGAACTTTGCACTCATCGATGAGATTGCAAGAGGTGATGGAGAGATTATACCTAGCGGTGAAAACCAGCTCATACAAAACCTTGAGGGTGGTATAGTTGAAGAGATACTTGTAAGAGAGGGTGAAGAGGTAAAAAAGGGACAAATTTTACTCAAAATAGATAACCAGAAATCACAATCATCATTTAGCTCAAATGCAATTAAAGCAGATGCGACAGAGGCAAAAATAGTAAGGCTTAGTGCGGAGGCGAGTGGAGAAAAGTTTAAGGTCTCTTCTGAGTTAAAGAAGAGGCTCCCTGAGTTTGTAGCAAATGAAGAGAGCCTGTTTCGTACTAATAAACAGCAACTAGACTCTAAGCTAAATGCATTAAAAGCCAGGTTAAACCAAAAAAAGCAAGAGCTCTCAGAAGCAAACAATCAACTAGAGTATCTTAAAGCATCTTCGGATTATATATCTAAAGAGGTAAGAATGACAAAGCCAATGGTTGCAAAAGGTGTACGTTCTAAGATTGATTTTTTAAAACTGCAACGTGAGGCAAATGAGATAGTATCAAAATACGAGGCAACCAAAAAATCGATACCGCGTTTGAACTCTGCTATTAGAGAGGTTAGAAGTACTATTAAAGAGGCTACTCTTGTTTTTCAAAGCGAAGCGAAGGTGAAAATGAATGAGGCTACTGCTGAGTTAAGAAGCTTAAGAGCAAGCTCTACTGCCTTAGAAGATGAAGTCAGTCGTACCGTTGTTCGCTCTCCGATGAATGGAGTAGTTCAAAAACTGTTCGTACATACAGTAGGTGGTGTTTTGAAACCTGGTCAAGATATTATGGAGATTGTTCCGAGTGACCAGACTCTTTTAGTAGAGGTTAAAATCAAGCCTTCAGATATTGCGTTTATATATTTTGGACAGAAAGCCATAGTGAAGTTTTCCGCTTATGATTTTGCAATCTATGGTGGTTTAGATGGTGAAGTCGTACTAATAAGTGCGGATACAGTTAAAGATGAAAAAGATAATGTTTTTTATACAGTAAGAATTAAAACGCATCAAAACTATCTTGGAGAGGAGAATAAGCCACTTAAGATTATCCCGGGTATGACTGTGAGTGTTGATATAATTACCGGGCAAAAAAGTGTCTTGGACTACATCCTAAAACCTATACTCAAAACAAAACAGTATACATTTACAGAGAGATAAGATGGAAATTTTTTTACATAGTGATGATATAAATCTACTTTCACACTGGGAAAAATCTCTTAATTATGAGTGTAAAACTATAGATGACCTAGATGAGTTATGTAAAGTAGAATCAAGTTTAATAATTATAAATTTTTCGGCGTGTTCGAATGAGTGTGAGTCTATTCTCAAAACCTTATCAGGTAACAATAATAGAGTTTTAATGCTCCATAGAGCGCCAGAGCTTTTTATCGCCAAAAAGCTTTTAAAAGCTGGTGCAAAGGGGTATGGAAATGCTTTTATGCGAGATCACTTTATTGTCGCAGCTCTCAATGCTATAGAAGATGAGATGATTTGGCTGCATCCAGAGCTAACATCCCAACTTATTATGGATATACCGGAGTCTCAAGAGAATCATAATGAAGATAAATTATCAACTCTTACACCCAGAGAGAGAGAAGTAGCACTTCTTCTCAAGGAAGCCTATTCATATAAAGAGGTAGCCTTAAAACTCAATATCACTCCCCGAACTGTCAAAGCCCATGCTCAAAACACATATACAAAGTTAAATGTTAAAGATAGACTAGCCCTCGCACTTCTCCTAAAGTAAGGATTCATTGACCTTACTGTCCTTAGGGACAATACCCATAATATTTTTTTTAATCTATAATCTGAATAATTAAAACTTTATTTATACAGGAAAATATCATGAATGTAGTTATTGGAACAGTAAAAGCAGTAGACGGTCAGTATTTTGCAAAAGATTCTCATGGCAATGTAATTGAGTTAAATGTTGGTGACAAGATAACAAAAGATATGCTTGTTTACGGTGCAGAGGGAAACAGTGCTGATGCAAACATTAAAGTAGGTATGTTAAGTCTAAACGAAGCCATTACTCTTACTGGTGTAAATAAACAGACTTTTGATATGACACTCATTGAAGATAATAGTGTAGATGATTTAATCTCTCCAAAAAGTATAGAAGAGGCACTAAGGTTAAGTGCAGATAGCTTTGACACTGAAAATATGGATGAAGAAGATATTTTAGATGATACTGAGGC
>JAYEMB010000128.1:0-2875 GCA_034717855.1 Campylobacterota bacterium | reverse complement strand
GCAGTTCTAATAGTAATAGCACTGTCCATATTTCCATCAAACCCAAAATAGCCCACACTTCCACTGTAAAAACCGCGCTTAAGACCTTCGTACTCAGCTATAAGCTCCATAGCACGAATTTTTGGTGCACCTGTCATCGTTCCTGCTGTAAATGTTGCCATAAAAAGATCAAACATATCTTTATCATCAGCTAGCTCTGCAACTACATCGGTTACAATATGCATAACGTGGGAGAAGTGCTCTATATGCATCATATCTTCTACTTTAACAGTTCCTGTTTTTGCAACACGACCAACATCATTTCGACCAAGGTCTATAAGCATTAAGTGCTCAGCTAACTCTTTTTTATCTGATAAAAGATCAAGCTCAAGCTCTCTGTCTTGCTCTCTAGTGAGCCCGCGTTTACGAGTTCCAGCGATTGGACGAAGAAGAAGTTCACCATCTTCTAAACGCACCATTACTTCAGGAGAAGAACCAACTATACTAAAATCTTCATACTCCATGAGAAACATGTAAGGTGATGGGTTTTTACTTCTGAGTATTCTATAAAAACTAAAAGGGTCAACTTTAATATTTCTAGTAAAACGGTTTGTCATCAGGATTTGAAATACATCACCACTCTTAATCATCTCTTTTGATTTATCGATCATCTCAAAGAATGTCTCTTTAGAGTGCGCGAAACTTCCTTTGTCACTGCCGATATTATGAACTCTATGTTTATAGGTGTAAGAGCCTTTTAAATCATCATGTATATCTTGAAACTTATCACTATATTCTTGGAGTGTTGAGACAAGTGATATTTGATTGTTTTTATGAGAGTAGACAAGAATCATTTTAGGTAAAATAAGATCTAAGTCAGGGGTATTTAACTCATCCCTTAAGTTGTCCATACTTGAGCCAAGTTTTGGTTCAAATACTTTTACCATATCGTAACCAATGTAGCCTATAAACCCATCTACATAACCAATTTTAAGTTTTCTAGTAGCTTCTTTATACTCTTTAGTATCTATATTTTTATAGTAATTTTTTAAAAATGTAAAGGGGTTCTCTTCTTTAATATGTTTAGTGGAATTAAAATCGGTATAGATTGTTTGCTCATTTATATACTGGAGTCTTTCACGTGCTCCTATAGCGATAAAACTATAGTTACCGTCAGATTGACCAGCACTTTCAAAAAGATAAGTTATCTCGTGAGGAAAAAGTGCTTTTAGTTTTGAGTAAACAGCAATAGGTGCAAGTTGGTCTAGAGTAAATTGTTTAGAATATATCAAAGTAAACCTTACGCGTTTATAGTTTAACTAAGAAAGCGCCTGGCTCAACTTTAGCACGAAGAACACGTCTAGCATCTTTTGCCGCTTTAGAACTGTTGAATGGTCCGACTAGAACTTTATTCATTTTGTTGACTTGATGGAACTTATAATCAAAACCTAAGTTAGTAATAGATTTTAAGAAGTTTTTATTTGGTTTGTACTTTGAAAAAGAACCAACTTGAATATAGTAGTTTCCAGAAGTAGTACTCTTAGTAACCGGTGCAGTCACTTTTTTCGGAGTTACTTTAGGAGGAGCCACTTTTTTCGGAGTAACAGTTTTTACAGGTTCTGGAGTGGCTACAACAACTTCCTCTTCAGCCATACTCTCCTCTTTTAATTTTTGAGTTATCTCATCAAGGTTTGAGTCACTATTAACATCCTCTTGGATTACTTCTACCTCTTCAAAGAGTGGCTCTTCAGTAGCTTGTTCAAGAGCTTGAGTTTGTGGTTCTGGAGGTAGAGCTGCTTGAGGTAGGTTGTCAGTACCGCTTGAACTGAGTGAATTCATAAGCATAACGACTATAATTAAGATAACGCCAAGCGTAGCAACAGCTAGTATAATTTTTTTGTTAGAGTTGGCTGAAGCACCCTTGTTTAGTATAATATCGTTAAGTTCATTTTTATCATTCATAATCGTTCCTCAAAATTTAATTACTTTATCATAGCAAAAAACGTGTTTATATACGCTTTGTACTTAAATTGCTCGACACTTTCGCAACTGGTGCTTCGCACATCAGTCTTGATTCGAGTCTAAAAACGCCAAGAAATTGGCGTTTTTTTAACGAGTCTCACATATGTTTAGACCAAGAAGCTCCACGCTCTTTGGCATACACTTCATATGGCAGTGTTAAAATATTGTACTCATCAGGCATATCTGCGTTTGGAAACATTCTCCACTGTTTTGGCTGTTTTGCAGCTAGTTTCATAGATATCATTTTACCGAGTTGAATAGCTTCTTGTAGAGTAGTATGACCTTTATGTATATAAACATGAAGATGCCCCTCTGTTTTAGTCTTGTATGCTGTAAAATTTATGTATCCCTCTTCACGAAGTAAAAGTTGTGCCTTATGGTAAAAACGTTCAGGGTCTCTGCCATTGTAGTCTATAACGATATTCTCAACTTTACCACGAGAGTTTACAATAGAGTGAGCAACAGTAATCTCACCCTTAATATGTTTGTTTATAACTGCTTGAGTTAATGGAGAATTAATTTTTTCGAACTTGTTGTAAAAAGTACGACCCTTAAAGGAGAGTTTATCTACTACTGTGTCTTTTTTCTCCCAGTAGTGGTCACTCACCATTTTTATAAGTTTTAAGTCCATTGCAGTCATTGTATTAGCCTAGTATGTTGGTTGGTTATAGATTACAAAGTTTTGAGCTAAAGCTTTTAACTCTTCTTTTATCGCTGCCTGAAGTTCTGTGTTGTTGATATCATCTAAAACATCTGCCATTTTGTTAGCGATAAGTTCAAACTCTTTTTCTTTCATACCACGACTTGTAAGTGCGGGAGAACCAACACGAATACCTGAAGTTACAAATGGACTTCTAGTTTCACCTGGAACAGT
>JAYEMB010000127.1:0-2903 GCA_034717855.1 Campylobacterota bacterium | reverse complement strand
AAGACTCACTCTGAAACATAAGTTGCATAAAGCCCGCGTGTGTAAATGTAACCTGAACAAAAATCATAAGAGCTACACCTAAAAGCAGAAACTTATTGTTAAAGATATTTGTCTTAAATATAGAGTCGTCCAAATCTTTACAGCTAAAGAGGTAAAAAAGTTCTACAAAAACAAAAATATTTACAGCGACTGTTCTAGCATACTCTACACTATACCCTTGAGCAATTGCATAGTTAAACATAGTGTAGGATGCGACAAGCATATAGAATCCAACAACTAACATCTGAATAATCATACTTCTACTGAGTATAGACGCTTTTGGATCTCTTGGCTGACGCTCCATAATATCATCTTCTTTTGGTTCAAAGACAAGCATAAGACCTAAGAAGATTGCAGTTGACATATTTATCCATAAAATCTGTACAGGAAGGATTGGAAGGGTCAGACCAAGCATAATCGCAGATAAAATTACAAGCCCCTCTCCAAGATTAGTAGGAAGAGTCCATGTGATAAACTTGATTAAGTTATCAAATACATTTCTACCCTCTTTTACTGCATGTGCAATTGAGCTGAAGTTATCATCACTGAGTATCATATCTGAGGCCTCTTTTGCAACTTCAGTACCGCCAATTCCCATAGCAATTCCAATATCTGCCTGTTTAAGTGCCGGTGCATCATTTACACCATCACCGGTCATAGCAACTATCTCACCTCTAGCTTGGAGTGCATCCACTATGCGCAGTTTTTGTTCAGGTTCAACCCTCGCAAAGACTCTTACCTCTGCAACTTTTTCAATCAACTCTTCATCTGTAAGATTAAAGAGCTCACTTCCTCTTATAACCGAACCTTCAAACTCTGTCTCTTGAGGAACGATTGACATCATCTTAGCGATTGAAAAAGCTGTTAAAGCGTGATCTCCTGTAATCATAATAATCTTTATTCCAGCACCTATAGACTCTTTTACAGCCTCTATCGCTTCTGGTCGTGGTGGATCCATCATAGCCTGCAGACCTAAGAAGATAAACTTATCTGTGAGTTCATCTTCCTCAATTGTCTCACTTGAAGTGACCTTTTTAGCTACAGCCAGCACTCTTAAACCCTTTGAGGCAAAGAGCTCTACTTGCTGCAGTATCTTCTCTTTGTCAATAGCAACAACTTTATCACCTACTGATTCAAAATCACAGATATCTAAGCTCTTCTCTACTGAGCCTTTTAAATATAAAATATTTTGATTATTTGGTACATCTTTGTTGAGTGTAGCCATAAACTGTCTGTCAGATTCAAATGGCAGTAGATCCAATCTTGGAAAGGTTGTATTGAGTATATGCTCACTGCATCCGGCTTTTAAAGCACTTACAACCAGTGCTCCCTCAGTCGGATCACCATTAATACTAAAGTGTCCATCTTTTTCAACTAAATATGACTCATTACAGAGGTAACCGACTCTGAGTATCTCTTTAAGAGAGTCATCTATAAACTCTACCTCTTTATCATCCTTAAAAAATCCGCCCTCAGGTTCATATCCGTTTCCAGTCACTTCATAGGTAGAACCTGCACAAAATATATGAGTCACACTCATCTTGTTTTGCGTCAGTGTTCCTGTCTTATCTGAACAGATAGTCGTAACGCTTCCAAGTGTCTCAACTGCCGGAAGTTTTCTTATGATGGCATTTTTCTTAGCCATACGACTCACACCGATAGCAAGAGTGATAGTAACAGCAGCAGGTAAGCCCTCAGGAATAGCACCAACAGCTAAAGCAACAGAAGCCATAAATGTCTCAACTGCACTGTTCTCACGTAGCACTCCAACGATAAATGTAAATGCAGCAAGAGCTAAAATCACATAGAGCAGTATTTTAGAAAAAGCAGATATTTTTTTAGTGAGAGGTGTATCCATAGAGGTAGTCTCCTCTATAAGATGGGCAATTTTTCCAAGTTCTGTATGTTCCCCAGTTGCAACAACCACACCTTTGGCTCTACCATAGGTGACATATGTTCCTGAGTATGTCATATTATCTCGGTCATTGAGCGTAATATCTCTCTCTTGGAGTGCTATATTTTTAAGTGTACTGACTGATTCACCCGTTAACATAGACTCATCGACTTTAAGATCTTTTGACTCTATAAGTCTCATATCTGCCGGTACTTTTGAGCCAGATTCGAGCAGGACTATATCTCCTGGTACTATATCCATAGATGAGACAGTAATCTTCTTACCGTCTCTGATTACAACAGCCTCGGTATTCATCATCTTTTTGAGTGACTCTATCGCCTCTTGTGCTTTTACCTCTTGTATGTAACCTATGATAACGTTTATAATTACCACTCCAAAGATTACCCCGCTGTCTATCCACTCTTGAAGCAGTGCTGTGACGATGGAAGCACCTAGTAGTATGTATATAAGTGCATTATGAAACTGCAGAAAGAATTTTTTGAGTTTAGAGTCCTGTTTTTTCTCTTTTAAGAGATTTTTACCGAAGTACTCTTCTCGGTGTTTGATACTAAGCGGCCCTAAACCGTCAGTAGCATCACTCTCAAATATCTCTACTGCTTTCTCACTCTCTATACTATGCCAGTTCTTTCCTACTAAATGTTGCATCTTAGACTCCCACTTTCTCGTATTTAAGTAATTTCTCTTCTAAAGCTATTAATGATATATCAGCTTTTTTTCTCACCTCTACACCTAACTCTTCAATCGCTTCAATAAGAGTTTCAATCAAAGTATCAAAGCTCCTTGACACTGACTTACTTAGCCCTATTTTTACACTCCCGATATCTTCAGGCACTATCGCAAAGATTGTAACCTTTGCCTTTTCATCATATAATTGGCAGGCCTCTAACATCTGCAGAACCTCTACCTCATGTGCTGTATTTTTATAACTTCTGCCTCCAAGTAGTTCATC
>JAYEMB010000126.1:0-2958 GCA_034717855.1 Campylobacterota bacterium | reverse complement strand
GAGACATTTTTTGTATTTAAAAAGCTTAGTACATTAAAGCCTACCTTTGTTAGTGTAAACTCTAGTAGCTCTAATATGTCTCTGTCATCATCAACAATTAAGATGTTGTTTTTCATTTATAATACCCACTTTGCTTTATAGTCATAATAGTACTTCAATTCAGTTACCTATTGATTACAAAAAGCTATATCTTTGCACTAAAAGATAAAGAGTATGAACTTCCTGTTTTATACTTCAATGTTGTTTTATCTTTTTGTCTCCAAGTGGTCTCTCCATCAAGAATATTTTTAACTTTAAAAGTCATATCTATATCACTTCCTATCGAGTCCCATCTAAACTTCTCAATCCAAGTAAAGTCAAGAAGATGAGGAGGCTCTTCATAATCATCAAGACCTAAGATAACATCTCCATTTTTTAAAGCTACACGCATCAGACGTTCTGACATTTTATTGTATGAAATATTTAAACTGCGTTTTTTCTCTTGATATGATAAAGCGAGGTTTATTACCTGAGGGGAAAGCCCTTGCAAACCTCTCTCAGATGTAACAAATTTTGTCTTTTGTTCCTCTGTAAGTGTCACAGTAGAGTCTATGTATGTGTAGTTACCAAAAAAGATAAAATTCTTTGCATATTCATGCATAAAATCTAGTTTTTTATACCAACTAAGTTCTACTCCGGCTAAATCTGCTTCAGACGAGTTTTCAAATGAGAACTTATCTAAAGTAGAGGTGGAGAATGCTCTAACATCTTCAATCGGATTATCCATATGTTTATAAAAAAGAGAAGCGGTAATATTATCTGTATCATTAAAGTAGTATCCATATTGAAAATCTAAACTTTGAATATCTGTCTCAATAAGATCCGGATTACCTGCAACTTTTGCTATGAAAACCGGGTGTATAAATTCAGTATTAGAGAACTCTCTAAAGTCAGGGTAAACAAATGTTTCCGAATAGGCTACTTTAAATTGATTAGATTTATTAAAAGCATATTTGAAAGCTACACTCGGAAGTGTTTTTTGAAATGATAGAGCATTGTCCTCAGTTACTACTATATTATCCAATGTATCAAACTGATGTATTGTTTGTGTTAAGTCGATATACCTAACACCAAGAGTAAGATCGGACTCTTCACTCGGTTTGATTAATGATTTAAGATAGTAAGCATTTTTATCAAGTGAAGCATCAAAACTCTCTTTTGGAAGAGAGAGCAGGTTAAACTGCAGGTCATCATCTGGATTTTCGCTATTAACAATCCCATCAATAGCTCCCGTAGTAATATCTTGATCTCTTAATGAACTTTTCATTTGAACTCTATTGATACGACTCTCTCTAGTTTTTGACTCTGTAGTCATTCCAATTTCAAGATAATCTTTATCACTTAAAAGAGGAATATCGGTTCTATTTTTTAAATAATAGTTTGTTAATTCATCATCTGTAGTTCTATTAAGAAATGTTAGTTCACTTTGATTTCTCATAAAAGCATATTCAGCATCAGGAAGAGTATTTTTTTTATAGTTATAATAGACATCATTTGGCACATACTCATTTGCAGTTGCATACTCCACACCAAAATCAAACCTATTTGGCACAACAACTTTATAGTCAAATCCACCTGAAAGTTGATTAGTGTCTAGTTCTCTCTCTTGCCACTCAAAATATGTCTGTTGTTCATCTGAGTTATTCTCTCCAAATGTTCCCTCTGCAAATCTACTTTGATCAAGAGTGTTGAGTACATAAAGTTTTAAAAATTTCAGATCAAGACTTTTATAGTTATAGCCAATATTTAACATACCACCATGTTGAATAGAGTTGACGTTTCTAGCAGTCTCTACTGTGTTGTCTGGTTCATCTTCTTGCTCACCAGTTCTAGATGTTATGTAATCATAGTCAGTGTAGATTATATTTTTACTTTTAGTTTTATATCCATAGCCACCTAATATGTAGAGGTCATGTTCATCAGCAAGTTCAATTTTCTTTGCAAACTCCAGACCGACAGATGTACCAAGAGGAACAGAACTGTTTTGATGGTTATAGCTTCTTTGTGATATTATCTCTTGCATCTTTGTGTTATCAGGAAGAGCAACGGACTTAGGGTCTATACCACCTACTTGAGGAGTAATAGACGACACAAAACTATTTTCAAAAGCTCTGTATCCATCATCTTTTCCACTCCAGTCACTACCACCACCCTGAGCAGTGATAGTATTTTCTCCAAGTGAACTGTGTGCCTCTATTCCGAGTTTTATTTTTGCATAGTCATTATTGAATTTCTCTTTAGTTCTTATGTTTACATAACCTCCACCAAAGGCTCCAGTGATATCAGCTGAAGCAGTTTTTTGTACCTGCAGACTTCCTATGACACCACTTGGAAACATATCGAGTGGAACTGTACGTTTAATCGGATTTGGAGAAGGTAGACTCATATTGTTTAGTTCAGTTGCAGAGTATCTGTCACCCAAACCACGAACATAGATATATTTACCACCCATTATAGTAATACCTGCGACCCTTTTGAGTGCAGAGGCTGCGTTTGAGTCTCCCTGCTTACTCATCTGTTCAGAACCGATAATATTAGAGATGCTATTTGACTCTTTAACCTCTGTAATCAGGGCTGTGACACTCCCTTCAATTTTCGGAGCCAAAACTATAAACTCTTCAAGCTCCATACTAGCAGGTGTAAGTTTTACCTCTCTTGAGAGAGTCTCATCTTTAGCTACTTTTATTTTAGTGATAGTCTCAGCACTATACTCTGAGTGAACTATGGAGATACTTACATTTGTATTGGCAGGTATAGTAACTGAGAACTTACCATTTTCATCAGTTTTAGCATCGATAGAGGTTCCCTTAACAAATATTCTTGCGTTTTGTATTGGTTGATTTTTATCAGAGGTTAAAACTACTCCTGAGAGAACACCTGTAAACTTTGATGCATTAACAATTAATCCAGACTCACCTA
>JAYEMB010000125.1:0-2962 GCA_034717855.1 Campylobacterota bacterium | reverse complement strand
GTTTGTTCAGTAAATATCGCCTTATTTACCATCTTTAATTATATGTAGTATGCTTTTCTCTTTTTTACTGTCTGCATTATAATATTATGAGTATTTTTTTTGGGACATGGACATCCACCAAAATATCTAAACCAAACAGAGAAAACAAGGCTCTGCATACCCCTGTATAATCAAAAGGCGTTTACAGTACCTTATCTTTTCTTTGAATTGCATAGGTGGTTGCATAGGTGAAGGTGTATTATAATCCCTCAAAACTCAATTCTCTATTATATAGTATGTGGTGATTTCAACTGCTGTATTATAATGTTTTATTTCTGCTAAACTATACGACATAGGCAATTGATTCAAAATATATCCGATACAGATACTTTACGAGGCTCTGCATACCTCTAATAAACTCAAAAGCTTTTACAGTACCTTATCTTTATTCTTGATAATCAAACTCTTTGAGCTTCAATATAAGGAATGAAACTATCAATAGTGTTACAATCTTTTTTATTGCTATAAAGATTTTTCAATCGCTTTACAGTCATTTTTTCAATGCCATTAATTACACTATCTTCTATCTGTAGCTTTGTCTTATCTACTACCCACTTTTTTAATACCTCTTTGTTATCAGCCTTAAGTATCTTGTTTAATAATGCCACCACCTCATCAAAACCATGTGAAGCAAAAAACTTTTCTTTCAGCACTTTGATATTTTCACTTTTAAATATTAGTCTCACACTCCACCCATCACCCATGACTTCTTTACTATCAAAATTAAAAAGTATGTGAGGGCAGAGTGGGATATAATCCTGTACTGCTTTTATCTGCTGTATTGCTTCATCTGTAAATGGGAACTTTGCACCTTTCGTTTCAATTAACCATGTAACATATTGAGCTGTAACCCTGCTTTGTATCGCTTCCATTAAGTTTTTATCAAATATTGCTCTTAACTCATCATGTGTTGTTGCTTCACTTACAACTGTATGACTTTCGCAACTACTACAAACTAAATAGAGTTTACTATCATCTGCAAAAAATTTAGCATCATTCCCATGTATCACACCACACTCTTTACACTCGTAACCTGCTAAACTTTCAATCTCTTCACTATAGCCACACTCTACACTATAATGAACCCCTAAAACAGAACCAATAAAATCAGTTTTCTTATTCTTAAAATGATAAAATTTAAATAGAAAATACAGGGATATAAAAATGAGTGTAAAGAGAAAAAGTTATAGTGCAGACTTCAAAGCTAAATTAGTTCTTGAAGTTTTAGAAGGTGAGAAAACAATCAATGAGATTGCAAGTGCATATGAAGTTCTACCCGTGAGTTTAAAAAATTGGAAAAAGCAGTTTCTTGAAAATATGAGTTTAGCATTTGACAAAAGCACGGTCGTTAAAGAGTACAAGGATGAGATTGAATCTCTTCAAAAATCTAACGATGAGTTAGCTAAAAAAGTAGGCAACTTGATTGTCGATAAGGATTTTCTTGAGGGAAAGCTCGTAAGCTTGGCATCATCAAGTGAGAGAAAAACTCTTGTAGATACCAAGCTTAATATTTCGCTAAATAAACAGTGTCAACTACTTCATGTCAGTAAGTCAAGTCTCTACTACAAACCTACTAAACCATTTAGTAGTGGTAGTGATTTAAGGTTGCTTGATGCCATTAATAATATTTATTCTGACTTTCCATCATATGGTTCTAGAAGAATCCATGCCCAACTTTTAAGAGATGGTTTTAATGTTGGGAAGAAGTTTGTTACCAAAGCTATGAAGTATATGGATATAGAAGCCTTATACACAAAGCCCAAGATTGCTATGCCCCTTGGGTACTACTACAGCGAATAAAGAGCATTACAAGTACCCATATCTCCTAAAAGATTTTAGGGATTACGCTGGACACGTTGTAATTGAGCAAACCAATCAAGTGTGGAGTACAGATATCACATATATTAAACTTGAAAAAGGCTTTGTATATTTGGCTGCAATTATTGATTGGCACAGTAAAAAAATACTTTCTTGGAGACTTTCCAACACGATGGACATCTCTTTAGTCACAAGTGTACTAAGTGAAGCTTTAGCACTTTACCCTAAGCCAGAAATATTTAACACAGATCAGGGAAGTCAGTATACCTCAAAAGCTCATACTGATATTCTCAAAAAACACAATATCAAAATTTCAATGGATGGAGTTGGCAGAGCAACTGACAATATTTGCATTGAAAGATTCTGGCGAAGTATTAAATATGAAGAAATTTATTTAAACGAATACAAAAACATAAAAGCTCTCAATCGAGCTATAAAAAAATATATGAATTTATACAACTCAAAAAGATTACATTCAGCAATTGACTATAAAACTCCAAATGAGATTTACTATCAAGCTGTTAATAATGCAGACTCAAAAGGAGCAAAACTGTTACCATCGGTATCGTAGAGAGGTGGAATAAGAAAACTTGTTTTACTGGTCTTGAAAATGGGATACATTATACCTTTATGTCTGGGTTATAATAAATAAGATTTAAATATAAGCGAATAAACTTTAAAGCAGACATAAATCAGTCTAACAGATACACTAAACTTACAACATAAAAGCTGGGTTTACACAGTTAGATTTACACTCTCGTTTTTATCATAATCATGTTTATACATTTTGAACTCTTATTTTCGAAATATTTCTTGTTTTGATATATGTTCTCAATGAAGGTTGAGTTCCTATCCCTATATAATCAACGATTTTTTGAACAGACAATCCAAGTTGATAAAGTTCTTCTATTTTGTGTTTGTGAACATCATATTTACTTGTTACTTGTTGACCTTTTTGTCTACCTAAAAGTTTGCCTTTAGCTCTAGGAGTCTGTCGGATTCATAGCCAATCAACCTGTCTAAAACCTACCTCAAGAAGTGTAAAAAACAAGCTTCCTAAATATCAATTGTAAATTTTGTATAAATACTCCAAAAACAGTTAATA
>JAYEMB010000124.1:0-2962 GCA_034717855.1 Campylobacterota bacterium | reverse complement strand
TCAAAATCATCACCAAGTTCACTACGCATAAGATTTATGTGATTGTCTATAAACGCAGATGTGAACTCAACTTGAGAGAGAGGTACAAGTGTGTTAAATGACAATCCAAGCTGGTCAAAAGAGTAATCAAAGTCTTTTATCTCTTCTTCTTGAGATATATCAATAGCATGGTTGATTACCTGCATGTTGATTCTCATAACAAGTAGCTGCGTTTCTTGTTCTGATAGAGAACTAAGAGAGTCAGTTAGCCCATTGATTATGTAGTCGTAGATTATACGAGAGAGTACAATCTGTTTTTTAGTTTTTAAAGATAGCGTTTGCATAGTGTTACCTATTTTCTAATGAGATGTTTCAGTATATCAACGACCTGTGACTCAAACTCTACAACGGCTGAAGCAGTAGCATCAATCTCCTTGAGTGCATGTATAAACTCTTTGGGGTGAATGACAATTAAGTTTTTATCTAATGCATCAGCATAGCCAGCATAATAGGCTGCGTTCCATTGTTTGTACTTCTCTCCAAATTTTACTACCACTATATCTGCACGTTTAAGATAGGTAAGATTTCTAATAGAGTTTATTTTTGCACTAACATGGTCGTTATAAAAATCACTCTCTTGCTCACCTAGTACATTTTTTCCTATGTCGTCACTACTAGTATGGTCATATTCAGGTGTGAGAAAAGTTATATCAGAATCTTTACATCCATCAATAATCTCTTCTCTCCAGTTGGAATGAATCTCTCCAGCAAGATATACAGTATACATTTTTAGTTCCTTTGGTTTTAAGCGTATTTTACAATGTATAAGATTACGCCTCTCTTAGTATCTGCTACAGCCTCTTTTATAGTGTTTTCTACCATAAAATTTATTATGTTGACTAGCATAACTATAGTGACGATGACCACGACGGTGATGCTTTTTCATATGATGTTTTTTATGCTTTTTGTAAGAGTAGTGAGGCTTTTTATGGAGAGTGTTATTGTGAGACTCCAAGGCATGAACTATAATAGCACCTGCACCGATACCAAGTAAAATATTTTTTTGAGTTTTACTAAGCGCAAAAGATTGAGTAACTGCTAGTATGCTAACTAACACTAAGATTTTAATAGTTTTCATATCGAACTCCTTCAAGTAAGTATTAAAACTATAGAAAAAAATTGTGAGGTGATTGTGTAATCTACTTAATCAAGAAAATTTATGTAATAGATTTGTAAATAAATAGGTATCTGTGATATAATTTATAATAAAAGGGTAAAATAAATATATAAAGTGTATTTAATTACTATTAAAAGGGTAAATTATGATTGAACTTATGAGTCCGTATGATATTATGGAAAAATTTGTTGATGTTATTGAAAAAGAAAGAGTTAGAAAAAATATGACTCAAGTAGATTTATATAAAGCTGCTGGTATGTCCGCAAAATCATATGCAAACTTTATGAGTAACAAAACAACAAAATTTGAAAATATTATCAACATTATGATTGCTCTTGATATGACATCAAAGTTAGAGTCATTGCTCGATCAAGAAAAGTACACTTCAATTGATGAAATTAGAAGTCAAAAAATGCATAAAGAGAGAAAAAGAGTAAGAAAAGGTTGAATTAATGGAAGAGATTAGCGCATATATTTATGGTAAAAAAATAGGAACAATGATTGAGTATGAGGGAACTGTCTATTTTGAGTATGATAAAGAGTTTAAATTAGAAGGATTAGAGATATCCCCTATTAAACTTCATACAACAAAAACAAAAGATGCTTACACTAATTTGGACCATACAAGCCTTTATCAAGGCATGGCTGGAGTGTTTTTTGATTCACTTCCTGATAAACATGGTATGCCTTTCATTGATAGATATTTTGAAAAGCAAGGATTGAGACCTTTTGAAGTAACTCCATTGCATAAACTTGCATTTATTGGTGATAGAGGTATGGGAGCTCTTGAATACCTACCAAAAGAGGAAGATGGTACAGTTGCTCCAGATGTTACAATTAATGCAAAAGACGCATATGAGGAGATGAAACAAGGCTTAGAACGAGATGATTCTTCAATTGAAACTTTAGTGAATATTCGCCAAAGTGTATCGCCTGTTGGTGGGGGAAGACCTAAAATGCTTGTACAGTATAACTATGATACTCTAGAGATTAGACTAAACAAAAAAGAGTTGCATGATGGATATAAAAGAGCTATTATTAAATTTGATGAAATTTATGAGTATATGGGGAGCATTGGTCTTACCAAACTAGAGTATATATTTATGAGTATGGCAAAAGAAATAGGTATAAATACTGCAGAATTTCAATTAATTAATGAAGGTGAAGCTAAGCATTTACTTGTAAAAAGATTTGATAGAGATGAGAATGATGAAAAAATACATATGTGCAGTGCATCTGGATTAATGCACATTGATATCTCTATTATAAAAGCAATATCATACGAACAGTTATTTATGCTTACAAGAAAAGTGTGTAAATCTCAAGAAGATGTTGAGGAACTATTTAAAAGAATGGTATTAAATACCTTGGCTTTTAACTTTGACGACCATGCAAAAAACTTTGCATATTTAATGGACAGAAATGGAAAATGGAGATTGTCACCTGCATATGATGTTACATATTCAAAAGGTGCAATGAAATCACACACAACAACAATCGCAGGAAAAGATTTGGATATCACAAGGGAAGATGTGCTGAAAATTGCGAAAGCTCAATCTATAAAGCCTGTAACTGCCGCAAAAATTATTGATGATTGCATAAAAGTTGCAAAAACCTTTGAAGATAAAGCTATGAAGCTTGAACTTGATGAAGATACTATTAAAGATTGTAAAAGAGATATTGATAGTCAAATAGAATTACTTCGAATATAAATAGGCTTGAGACTGTAAACTTAATTGTGTAAACCCACCTTTTATCCATTTAGAGATGAATTATTCCGTTTCAGGTGGTATGGTTTTTGGGGAG
>JAYEMB010000123.1:1266-2980 GCA_034717855.1 Campylobacterota bacterium | reverse complement strand
GAGATAGTTTTTGCTCTTGGAAAAGGGAGTGATTTAGTAGCTACAAGTGCTTACTCTCTTCATCCCAAAAAGGCGCAAAAACTGCCGATAATCGGTGGATATGAAAATCCACATTTAGAAAAAATACTCTCGCACAAACCTACGCTTGTAGTGGGACAAAACTTTAACCAAAGCACTTTAGAAAATTTAAAAAAGTTCAACATTAAAACCCTACAGCTCAATCTCAAAACACTAAAAAATATTCAAACCTCAATCACTATACTCGCTAAAGATATAAACGCAGCACAAAACGCAACACTCTTGATTTCAGATATAAAAAACGCAATAAAAAACGCACCAAAAGCTAAAAAACCCCACTCAGTCATGATAGTTTACGGACTCAGAGAAGATCTACGAAACGCAACCTATGTCGCAGGACACAACATCTTTTTTGAAGATATCATTCATGAGTGTGGAAACACAAACGCATACACAGCCAATTCAACTGCACAGCCGGTACTAAGTTACGAGAACATTATCGCCATAAATCCTGAGCAGATTATAATCCTGCATTCTCTAGCAACCGAAGCAGATGCAGATGTAAAACGCGCTTTAAATAATTGGTACTCCCTTCCAACAAACGCAGCTAAAAACAAAAAAATATCTATCGTTGATGAGAACTATCTGCACATTCCATCTCATAGAGTGGCACTCACTATCTCTCGGCTTTGTGGAGAGATGAATGATTGAGTTAAAAAATCTCAAGTGTGCCTTTGATGGCAGAACTATTTTAGAGAATGTATCGTTAAATATAGAGAGTCACTTGAGCATACTTGGGGCAAACGGAAGTGGAAAAAGCACCTTGGCAAAAGCTATCTGTTCACTTACTCCTTATGATGGTGAAGTAAGCATAAACGCAACAAACACTAAAGAGTTGTCTCTCAATGAAAAAGCAAAACTCATCTCTTACATACCTGCAAAACTAGAGATTTATGACTCCTTTATTACAGTAGAAGAGTTTGTACTTCTTGGTCGTTTTCCTTATAAAAAAAGCTTTTTTGAGTACTCAGACAAAGATAAAAATATCGCTTCACAGACTCTGGAATTTTTAAAAATCTCACACCTCAAATATAGCAGTGTCGATTCCCTCAGCTCAGGAGAACAACAGCTCACACTTATAGCGCAAGCCCTAGCCCAACAGAGTAAAATCATCATCTTTGATGAACCGACTGCGAACCTTGACCCGCATAACTCTAAGGTTATTGCAGAGCACATCAAGGGCTTAAAAGAGTACCATCAAATCATCCTAATTACACATGACCTACATCTCGCCTCTTATGTCAATAGTCCTGTTGCCTTTATCAAAGAGAGAACAACCCACTACTACGAAGAGAACTTTTTTGATGACACGACACTTCAAGAACTCTACGGTGTCTCCTTTAACTCACTGGTGCCACAATATGATTAAGTTTATTATCTGGTTCTCTCTCTTAGCAGTTGCGTTTCTCTCTCCATTTGTTGGTGCCGTGAACCTAGATATCACTGCTATCTTTGACTCTAGCTCCTTGGCTTCAACAATATTTTTTGATCTTCGTATCCCTCGCGTTTTGTTTGCGTTTTTTGCGGGAGTTGTTTTGGCTTTAAGTGGGCTTCTCTTTCAAACCCTCTTTAGAAACGCACTCATGACACCCTACACTCTAGGAATCTCAAGCGGTGCAGTTTTAGGAGCTGGAAT
>JAYEMB010000123.1:0-1166 GCA_034717855.1 Campylobacterota bacterium | reverse complement strand
CCATCAACTGTGAGCAATCGTATCATCAAAACAGCTCTTTTTGGTGGTTTTTTCCTAGTGCTATGTGACACAATTACAAGAGGCTTACAAACGCAGAGTGAACTCCCTATCGGTATAGTTACTGCCTTAATTGGTGGTCCATTTTTTATATATTTAATCATTACAAAGGCACACAGATGAGTTACTCCACATGGTTTGAAGAACACGCCCAAAAGCACAAAAAAATTGTTGAAAAGTTAGTAGTAAAGAACTACACAAAAGAGCAGATAATCGACTACTTTGACTTTGATAACATGCTAAACGCAGAGCCTGACTTCTGCCCACTCTACAAAGAGTCTAAAAAATGCCACGACATGCAAGAGCTCAACTGCTACCTCTGCGCCTGCCCCAACTTTCGCTTTGACGATGAGGGTATTAAAAAAGTAGATGAAAACACGCAGTACAGTTTTTGTGACATAGAGTCAAAAGATGGAAAACAGGGTATTTATGGAGATAAAATCCATCAAGACTGTTCAGGCTGTGGTATTCCGCATAGAAGAACTTATGTTCAGAAGTATTTTGACTTGGATTGGAAAAAGATTATGCAGAAGTGCTCTTTGTAGATGGGTGTAAAAACTACTATTTCGATCAAAGACGCCCAAAAGCTCTTCCCTACAAAATCCGGAATCATGGATACTACCTACATTACAGATGAGTTTGTTTTAAATAAGCCTAGTTCTGTAAATTTAACTACAAAGTATTTTTCAATAGAATAAAGAATTTATGCTATAATATTTTCAATCAATTGAAAAGGAGTCAGGATGCAAAAACTTATAGAACTATCAAACTTATACTTTTCACTTCCAACACCGGCATTTAAAAGATACCTATTTCACAAAATAGACTTCAAATCAAAACTCATAGGGATACTGGGTCAAAGAGGAGTTGGTAAAACAACACTTATCAAGCAGATAGCTCAAAACTACTCTCTCTCATCGCAAAAGATGCTCTACATTAGCGCGGACAACATCACTAAAACTCTCAGTGAAATCGCTATAGAGTTTAGCTCATTTGGTGGTGAACTACTTATCATAGATGAGATACACAAGGCTACAAATTTTGCTTTAGAGCTTAAAACCATATATGACTTTGTAGATATAAAAGTGATTTTTTCGGGCTCTTCGGCA
>JAYEMB010000122.1:0-2988 GCA_034717855.1 Campylobacterota bacterium | reverse complement strand
TCAAGAAATCCACGAAGGTACATCTCACTCGCTTCGATACCATCCTCTTGTTCTATTTTTAAGAGTTTTGCATAGATTGGGTCTATAGCCTCTATCGCTTTACGTGGCGCAGCCTTTCTAAACGCAGTGTGAGAGATAACCTCATTTGTAATAGAATCAACTTTTGGTTCAAAGTCCGTCACAACCCAGTAGTAACTACCATCTTTAGCTAGGTTTTTTACTACAGCTATGAAGTTTTCACCTTTTTGTATTCTATCCCACATGAGTTTAAACGCAACCTTTGGCATATCAGGATGTCGTACGATATTGTGTGGTTGACCGAGTAATTCCTCTTCAGTGTAGCCACAGATTTCGACAAAATAATCATTAGCATAAGTAATAATGCCTTTTGCATCTGTTTTTGAAACTATGTATCTTGTCTCACTAAGTTTTATTTCATTATCTGTCGGTACTATCTGTTTCATGGGCATTCCCTTATCTATGAATTTCTGTTATTATATACTTTTTTATTGAATTTATGCAATAATAATATTAATAATTTTAATTAAAGGTAACTCTTCATGAATAAAGAGGAAACTATCGAAGCAATCGCGAATGCAAAAAAAGCCCATGAAAACCAGATGAAAAAAATAGTTGCTCTGCTCAATGGAAAAGAGGTTGAGAACCCGACTGCTGTTTCAAAAACAGAGTGTGATTTTGGAAAGTGGTTGTATGCAGACAACAACCGTTTAAAAGAGATTTTAGGGACACTGTTTTATACTAACTTAGAGACCCTGCATGCTAAGTGGCATATGGAGTACTCAAGACTTTTTGCAATATTCTTTAAATCTAAAAAAAGAGGTTTTTTCTCCAAAGCTTTCGGTTCAAATAAGGTGAGTGATATGGAGTTTGATAAGGCGAAACTCTACTATTCGGAGTTAGAAGCTACGACTAAGGAACTCTTAAAAGCAATAGCTTCGTCTCAGAGGCGAATAGAAGCTTTAAATGAAGGGAAATTCTACTAAACAGATTTTAAAAAAGATGTCCCATATCATCTTTTTTAGTATTTATATAGTCTCTGTTATGTACATTTGTCTCCATAATAATAGGCACTCTCTCAACAACTTCGATATCACTAATTGATTTAACTTTATCCGGATTGTTTGTAAGTAGTTTAATCTTATGAATATCGAAGTGGTGAAGTATGTAAGTAACCATCTCGTAAGTTCGCTCATCTGCTTGGAAGCCTAGTTGGTGATTTGCTTCTATCGTGTTTAAACCCTTGTCTTGAAGTGCGTATGCATTTATCTTGTTTAAGAGACCGATATTGCGACCCTCTTGTCGAAGATAGATTACCATGCCATTTGTTTTTTCTGCAAGCTCGAGTGCGTACTCTAGCTGGTCACGACAGTCACACTTCAGACTACCGATAGCATCACCTGTGAGACACTCTGAGTGTACTCTGACTATAGGTGTCTCTTCGAGGTTTTCTTTATATATTACTAGGTGTTCTTTACAAGTATCTTTGCACTCTTCTTTAAAGGCTTTTACTTTAAAGTTACCAAATCTTGAGGGTAAGTTTGCTACTTCGGAAATCTGTATATTCATTATTAATCTTTAAAAGGGTAAAATATTTTTTCAAAAAAGAGATTATAGCAAAAAAAAGGCTTAAGTATGTTTCAAAGATTTCGTAGAACTCGTTTAAATAAGCATCTTCGTTCATTAGTGCGTGAGACAAATGTGAGTGTGGATGATTTTATATACCCTCTATTTATCCGTTCAGGAGAGGGAATAAAAACTGAAGTTAGCTCTATGCCGGGAGTTTTTCAGATGAGTATAGATGAGGCTATTAAAGAGTGTGAAGAGCTAAAAAAACTTGGGATTTACTCTATTATACTTTTTGGTATTCCTGATGTAAAAGACTCAATAGGCTCAGATTCACTTTGTGAACATGGGATTATCGCCTCTTCTATTCGTGCTATTAAAGAAGTACATCCTGATATGTTTGTTGTAACAGATTTGTGTTTTTGTGAATACACAGACCATGGGCATTGTGGAATTATCGATGAAGAAAATGAGACTGTAAACAATGACGCAACGCTTGAGATATCAGGTCAACAAGCTGTTATCCACGCAAAAGCCGGAGCTGATATGATTGCACCTTCTGGAATGATGGATGGAATTATTGAAGTTTTAAGAACTTCACTTGACGCGGCTGGATATGAGAACCTGCCTATTATGGCCTACTCAACTAAATTTGCTTCAGGTTATTATGGACCGTTTCGTGATGTTGCAGAGTCAACTCCTAGTTTTGGGGATCGTGCTTCGTATCAGATGGATCCTGCGAATCGTCGTGAGGCTATCAGTGAGTCTATCGCTGATGAGGCACAGGGTGCTGACATTTTGATGGTAAAACCGGCTCTTGCTTATCTTGATATAGTTCGCGAAATAAAAGATAACACTTCACTTCCAATGGCTGTTTATAATGTAAGTGGCGAGTATGCGATGCTAAAGATGGCTGGGATGAATGACTTAATTGATTACGATAGAGTTGTTATGGAGACTATGGTTGCGTTTAAGCGTGCTGGGGCAAATATAATTATCTCATATCACGCAAAAGAGGTTGCAAAGATGCTACTAAAATAGCATCTTCACGTTTAGAGTAGAATCTGACTAAAAAGTGATGTTTTGAAAATCTTTGTTTAAAAGTTTTCCTGCAACAACTGGTGGTTTAGCTACAGTTACACCATCTAAAAGAACTGACTTGTCTTTTCCAGAGTTTGGAAGATATAGAGGACAAACTTCTACACTAGCACCTTTTGCTATTAACATTTTAAGGTGATCTTTTGCTGATGGAGCTTTTCCATTAGGTCTTTTGATAGGTGAACCTTTGATGTTTTTATCTGCTAAATCTCCAGCGTCTGAACATAAAACTATATTTACCTGCTTGGAATGCTTTTTCATACTCATAAGAGATAAAACCATAGCCATTGCCTGAGTTTGTGGATC
>JAYEMB010000121.1:0-3000 GCA_034717855.1 Campylobacterota bacterium | reverse complement strand
TTACAGGCGTGATTCGTAACGTCTCATCATATAAAGACGTTTAAGCATTTTCTTACGAGATGCAATTTTGAACTTCTTACGCTTTTCAGTTTCCGTTTCGTGGAAACGGCGAGCACGAGCTTCTGTAACGATTAAGTTACGGTCAGTCTGCTTCTTGAAACGGCGGTAAGATGCATCAAAGTTATCATCATGGCGTAGTACGATACCAGGCATATCACATCACCCACTTTCTTTTTAATTTTTTAACGAACGGCATTATAGCGTAAATTATTGAATTTTCATACCTAATCGTAAAGGTGCGTTTTTAGGATTGTTAGCATCAGCTAATGAGATGAGCCCACCTTTTAAAACTCTAGTGTTTTTTATGCCAATCTGTTTAAGACCTACAGCCGCTAAAGTAGCCCTTGTTCCTGAGTGACAAACTATTACAATAGTCTGATCTGTAGGTAGTTTATCAAGGTTCTCTTTTTTGAAAAGATCTTTGATTGGGACATAGATAGAGTTTTTCAAACCAACTGAAATAACAGCGTGCTCACCCTTTGTTCTGATGTCAAGTAGAGTAAATTGCTTGTCCTCTCTTAGCATCTTCATAACTTCTTCTGCTTCAACAAATAGTTTAGAGTTAGCGCAAGCTTTTTGAGAAAAACCAGCATAAAAATTTTCAAGTGTTTTTGCTTTGTTTGTGTCATATGCAAAAGCTGATACTGACAAAGATGCGATTAGTAATGTAGATGTGATTATATTTTTCATATATTTTCCTTATAATAATTATTTAGAAATTTTATCAAGCATTATTAAAAATAAGCTTAGTAAATATTAATGATAAATTATTTTAATAAAAATAGAGAAATCACTTGAAGATTTCTATCTAAAAATAAATTTAGTCACTATTTATAACATTAAAGAAATAAAAAAAACTTATATTAAATCAAAATGTTACAAGCTGAAACAAAGATATAAAAATAATAAAATCTTATCTAAAGTCCTTTTGTTATTATAATTTTTTTTTATATTATAAAGGTAGTTAAAAAAGGGGAAAAAGATGAGATATACGAAAATTTTGACTTCTGTTGCTTTAGCTTCGCTTTTGAGCGTAGGTTTTACAGCATGTAGTGATAGCGATAGTGGTTCTGGCTCTACTTCATCAACAGCTTATTATTTAGACTCTGCTGTTGAGGGTGTTGAATATGATAATGGGAGAGGCCTTTCAGGGGAAACAAACGCAGAGGGTGCTTTTAAGTTTCAAGATGGGGACACAGTTACATTTAAAATAGGTGGCTTACTCCTAAGAGCACAATCTGGATTTACAAATGGACAAAAGTTTGTTGAGACAGATGATAATGTGATTACACTTCTTCAATCAATAGATGCTGATGGAGATGCAAGTAACGGGATAACTATTACACCAATAGTCAAAGAGCAGTTAGCTATATGGCTTGATGGTGCGACTTCAGTAGAGATAAACGCTACTGATGGAAAACTGAACAATATAGACGAGCTGATAAGTGCTTTAGAAGCTGAAGGTCTTACACCAGAGGCTGTAACAGTTGAAGATGCTAGAGAGCATGTCGAAGAGACTATTAAAGAAGCAGCAGCCTCGGATGATACAAAATCTTTGGGTGATCAGACTATAGTGGGCGATACTATTCACTATATAGATTATAAAGATGAAGTGAGATCTTCCGAACTCTCTGCAGCAGCAGCTGAGTACCATACAGGTACAGGTTATGGAAACACTCTTTTTGGTAGTGCAGATAAGAAGTGTCAAAACTGTCACAATGAGTTATATGATACTTGGAAAGGCTCAATGCATGGAAAATCATGGACAGACCCAATTTTCCAATCTAAGTTCCAAGATTTCTTACGTACACATCTAAATAAGATTGGTCAGCATCCAAATAGTGATGGTGACCTTACTACAACAGATGATGGAATAGAATACACAGAAGCAAAATTTAAAGGTGCTGCGCAAACATGTATCAAGTGTCATGCACCAGGTGCTTATTATGCTGGTGATGTAAGTGTATCATTAACAAAACTTAAAGAGGGTAGTGTAGCTACTCAAGATTTAGTAGATGCTAAAGCACTGCATGAGGTAACTGATCCAAATGGAGAGATAGCTGTAGTAGCTGCCAACAGTGTTAAAGATGTACTTTATAAAGCAACATTCCAAATCGGTCATGAAGCTAATCGCGAAGGCATTAACTGTGCATTTTGTCACAGTATAGAGACTCCTAGACTTATGGGTGTTGGTAATGATGGCAATAGTTATACTCTAGCGAACGCAATGAGAGTTGGACCGCATGGACCTTTAAAAGGTGATGTTGGAGATGTATTTACTTACGATGTAAATGCTTCAAACGCAGACATGAACAAGTTCTTTAGACTTTGGGGACCTGAAAAATATACAGATTATGCAAATACACCAAAAAATGCAGCAGATTTTGATGCAGGTAAATCAAAAGATGGTCGCTACACTATGCATAGTATAGATTTAAATGGAACTGATGGAAAAGTACACTTTACTGGTGGACCATTCTATGGACCATATGGTGTAACGGGGGTTTCAAATGAAAACGCAACAGATGAGACAGATCGTGCTGCTCATGTAAATCCACACTTTGATGTTGATAACAACAACCACTTTGGAGAGTCTGGAAAAGGTCTATGTCTCTCATGTCACCAACGTTCAGCAGGTGCTGCAGTTCCAGGTGGCGAAGAGGGTGCCGGAATGTTTATGGAGTTATGTTCTACTCAAATAGCAGTCTCAACTGGTGGCGATTCAGGTTCAAATGATTCACTAAGTTCACCAAAATGTCAGAAATGTCATATGGAGAGAATAGAAGGAACTGTACTTCATCAGTGGGCACGTCCTGATAAACTATGGACTTTAGCAGATAATCCAGCTCTTACAGGTCACTTTGACCCAGAAGATCCAGATGCTTATGGTGAAGATAATCCAGTAGCGGCAGGATGGTTAAACTCACATGCATTTTTAGG
>JAYEMB010000120.1:0-3012 GCA_034717855.1 Campylobacterota bacterium | reverse complement strand
CTACTGAATCCATCTCTTAGACTTTAGATGTTCGTGGATCTCTTCAGCCATATATTTGTAGCCTAGGTTGTTTGGGTGGATATAGTCATTTTTAAGTGAAGAGCGGCTTAAAACATGAGAGAGCAGGCCCTCGATAAGTTCGACATCTTCTTCATCAGCTAGCTCATCATAAATCTCAAGAGGATTTAATCCAAGTAGAGATACATCGGGTACAGAGATGAGTACGACATCAATATCTTTAGCTTTAGCGATTTGTATCATCTCTCTTATATTACTTTTTATTGTCTCGTTTGAGTTTTTTTGCAAGATGTCGTTGCCACCAAAACACAAAATTATAAGTTCTATGGACTCATCTTCAAGCAGAACATGAATTCTCTCAAGTCCCTCTGATGATGTGTCACCATTTACACCTGCGTTTATAACCTTTCGTCCTGTTGATTGCGCGAGCAGATAGGGATAACTCTCTTCATATCTCGCTCCAAAACCGTAGGTGATACTGTCTCCAAATGCTAAGATTGTATCACTATCATCTAGTTTGCTCACGTAAGACCTCTCTTTGTTAAAGAATATAAGAGCTAGTATTGCTATAAGTAGAACTACTAAATATTTATACATATATAATCTCTTTTTAACTAATTCTATCAAAAAATAAGTTTATTGATATATAATTACCTATTTAAAGAAGAGGGCTCAGAATGGAAAACGCACTTGTTTATATTATTGTTGCCTTAGGGATATCGATAATTATAAATATTTTTTTGAAACGCATCGGTGTTTCGCAGATTATAGGCTATATCTTAACAGGTACTATAATTGTCTATGCCTTTGATTTAAGACATCTTAATAACTCCCATACTCTAGAGCTAATGGGTGAGTTCGGGATAGTATTTTTAATGTTTACTATCGGACTTGAGATATCTTTAGCCAAAATGGGCTCAATGCGTAAAGAGATATTTGGTAATGGTCTGATGCAGGTTGGGCTAACTGCTGTAGTTGTTTATTTTATAAGTCACTACGGTTTTAGCCTTGATAACAAATCATCCCTTATCATTGCTTTAGCCTTTTCTCTCTCTTCAACTGCAGTTGTGCTTAGCTATCTAAAGAGTTCAAAAGAGATATATCGTCCATATGGACAAAAATCTACAGGGATACTAATCTTTCAAGATATTGCGGTTATTCCCATCCTGATTTTGATAGGTTTTTTGGCAACAGAGGGAGATGAGAGTGTGTGGGTCATCCTCGGAGATACCTTCTTAAGTGCGGTGATAGTACTGGGACTGCTTTTTATTGTTGGGAAAAAGCTTATGACTTGGCTTCTGCACTTCTCTGCTTCATCAGAACTCGAAGAGCTCTTTATGGGCTCAGTTTTGTTCATAGTTCTTGGAGCATCCCTGCTCGCTCACTACATGGGTTTCACATATTCACTTGGTGCTTTTGTGGCAGGTATGATTATAGCCGAGACGAAGTATCACCACAAAGTAGAGTCGGATATTGCTCCATTTAAAGATATTCTTTTGGGGACATTTTTTGTTGTAGTTGGAATGAAAATCGATGTATTTCTTTTTATTGAAAAAGTAGAACTAATTGTAGCCTTGTTTATAGGAGTTTTACTTCTCAAAACTGCAATTATTTATGCTGTGGTGCGTCTCTCATCCAAACATACAACATCACTTAAAACTGCTTTGGCACTCTCTCAAGTTGGGGAGTTCTCATTTGTAATCTTTGCAGTTGCACAGCAGGGCGGAATTTTAGATAACAATTTGGCTCAGTTTTTAGTTCTAATAGTTATATTTTCAATGATTATTACCCCATTTTTTATTACAAGAATTAAGAAAATTGTTGATTTTGTTTCCCGAGAGAGTAGTGTGGTAGAGGAGCTGACACCGCTCAGCGACAGAAAAGATCATATCGTTGTTTGTGGTTACAGTGTTGTAGGTAAATTTGTTACAAAAAACCTTGATAAACTAGGTGTTCCGTATGTAGTTATAGACAACAGTTACAAGCATGTAAAAGAGGCGATTAGCGATAATAGAGAAGCGTATCTAGGCGATGCTTCAAGAGGTTCAATACTAGATGCCTTACATATTCAAAACGCATCATCTGTAATCGTTACACTTGATAACATAGAAAAGAAACGACTCATAAGTGAAGCTGTACTCGCGCACACAAAGAATGTAAACCTAATCGTAAAAGTTATCTCGTTAGAGGATAAGGAGAAGTTAAAAGATTTGGATATTACGACTATTGTGGATGGAAAAGTTGAGATTGCTAGAATTTTAGTGGAGAGAATGCTTACTTGTAAGCTGGACAAGAAGTGAAAAAGGAACTCGTTCCCTTTTCAGAGTATTAATTCCCGCGTGAACCCGGTTTAATAGCTTCACTTCCATCTTTACAGAGTGGACAAGCATCTGGTGCATACATCTCAAATGTAAAATCAGCCAGTGCAAAAAATGGGATATCTTGTGGAAGTTTACAGTTAGACTGCGTTTTGATATCAGAGTTTTCACGTCTGCAAAAACCACGATTTGCCAGTGCCGCTGCACCAACTATCTCACCGCCAAGTTCTTTTACAACTGCTGCTGCTTCCATAGCGGAGCCACCAGTTGTAATGATATCTTCACACATAAGAACTTTTTCGCCTTTTTCTACTTCGAAGCCACGGCGAATAGTCATCTCGCCTCCAACTCTCTCAGCAAAGATAAAACGAACATCAAGTGCAGTTGCAAGAGCAAATCCAGCGATAAGACCACCAAGAGCGGGAGCACAAACTGTGTCTATCTCAAGTCCACTCTCTCTGATTTGTTCCGCTAGTGCTTGGGCTAAAACTTTTGCAGTTTTTGGATCTTCTAAAACTTTTGCAGATTGCAGATAAAACTGAGAGTGGTTTCCGCTGCTAAGTTTAAAGTGCCCCTCTAAGAGAGCATCTGCATCCATATATATTTTTTTAACGTCCATAATTATTCCTAGTGTTGTTTTTGTGGGAGCACCAAGGGTGCGAGAGCCCTCTGCTGA
>JAYEMB010000119.1:0-3015 GCA_034717855.1 Campylobacterota bacterium | reverse complement strand
ATACCTCTGATTGTACCATCTGAAATCATTGCGTTTAGAGTATCCATGATTTGAGTTGAGATTTTTTGTTTCCCTTTTTTAGATGATATCTCTTCAAGTGTCTTTGATGTTAAAATTCTAATAATTCTATCTCTTAAAACAGGTGATTTTGCGTCAAGTTCTAAGCTTAACTCTTCACCCTCAAGCTCTAAAGACATTGTAACTTTTAAATATCTTCTTCCTGCATCACTTTTGAGGTTAACAGTGAAAGTATCAAGTGGGTATAAAATACCAATATCATTTAACAGTCTTGAATCATCATAGTTGCTACTTGCAGAGCTTCTTTTTGATTTTGAAACACTTTTCTCTTTAGTCACTGGTTGTGACATTTCAACTTCTTCATCATCACCCATAAGTAAAATACCAACCGCTCCACCAATTAATATGATGAGTATCAGTACAGCAATAATTACAATCATAAGTACATTACTAGATTTTTTTTCTTCCGCTTGTGGTTGTGACTCTTCTGTGCTCTCTTCTTCAGCCATTACTTGTCCTTAAATATATTGATTTTGTAGTATATCGGATTATTTGAAATATTTTTAACGATTATTTGCACTCTTTGATATTTAAAACGTCAAGGATTTCTTCAAAGATTTGACCAGCCTGACGATCCATATCATCGTGGTACTCAACAACGACTACATCTTTGCTTTGAGATATATTACAAGTGTAAGATTCGGGTTTCATGTCGTATTTACCAGTGATCTCATCAATCACCTTACAAACCTTACTCCCTTCCTCTTTGCCTTCATATGCTATAGATATTTTTGAGTATCTCTCTTCGCTACGAAACTGTGCATCAATCATTTTGTACCCTTAATAATTATATTTCGAAATTATACAACTATTTTATGGAAATAGAGATTTTTTATAAATCAAATCAGTACCATTCTAAAAGTTTTGTAACTTCATCTACTACAAATGTTTTCATCGCTGTTTTTTCTAGAGGTTTTTTTGCTACAAGTGCCTTGGAGATATTTTGTAGTTTTGCCTCTTTGAGCCTAGTATCAAGCGCATATACTTCTCTAACATCACCAACTAGAGAGACTTCTCCGATGAAGACAGTCTCTTTTGAAATTGCACGATCACGAAAACTACTTATAATCGCTGCGAGTATCGCTAAGTCTGCCGCAGTTTCTGTTATCTTTATACCACCGGTAATGTTTATGTAAACATCATATCCTGAGAGTGGAATCTCAAGTTTTCTCTCCAACAGTGCTAAAAGCATGTTAAGTCTGTTGTTATCAAAACCTGTAGCTTGGCGTTTAGAGTTTGGTGTATGTGATTCAGATACAAGTGCTTGCACCTCAAGTATAATGGGACGAGAACCTTCCATTATTACGGTGAGTGCAGAGCCTGGTTGTTCTGAGTTTCGGTTGAAAAAACGCGATGCTATATCTGTGGCAGATACTAAACCTTCCGCTTTCATCTCAAAAACACCTATTTCACTTGTGGGTCCAAAACGGTTTTTAAAACCTCTAAGAATTCTGAGTTCTTGGGAACTGTCACCTTCAAAGTAAAGCACTGTATCAACCATATGCTCCAATACCCTTGGACCTGCTATTGAACCCTCTTTGGTAATGTGACCGATAATAAAGATAGCGATATCTTTCTCTTTAGCTATTCGCATAAGCTCAAATGTTATCTGTCTTACCTGAGTAACTGAGCCTGGTGCTGAAGTTATATTTTCTGAGTAGATTGTTTGAATGGAGTCAATAATTAAAAAGTCATAGGCTCTGTGCTCTAACTCCACTAATATCTGTTCAAGTCTGATTTCACTCAGAAGATAAAGAGAATCATGATTGGATTTTAGTCGATTTGCCCGCAGTTTTATCTGTGAGGTTGACTCTTCTCCTGTGACATAGAGTACATCTTTTTTTGTTGAGGCAATATTTGAGCCAACCTTTAGAAGTAGCGTTGACTTACCAACACCGGGACTTCCACCTATAAGCGTAAGTGAACCAGGAACAACTCCGCCACCCAAAACAGTATCAAGCTCATTGTCTAGTGAAGAGTATCTATATATCTCCTCTTCAACTATATCGTTGATACTCATAGCTTTTGCAGATTTTGAGCCAGTTGATTTAGTCTGTTTTACTACCTCTTGCTGATGTTCATTGAGCTCAACAAATGAGTCCCACGCCCCACAGTTTGTACACTTTCCCATCCATTTTGGAGTGGTTAATCCACAGTGTTGACACTCAAAAAGTACTTTTTTCTTAGCCATAGTTACGCCTTATGCTTTATGTTGAAGATATTTTACTGCGTTTTAAAAGGGGAGAAGCGATATATGGCAATATGCCATATATTTATAAAGAGCTTGCGTTTTTACTCTTCTTCTACAAAGAGGGCATCGAGTAGGCCATCAACAAACTCATACTTGTCAAATGGTGTTAGGTTCTCTGGTTGTTCACCAGTTCCAACGTAGAGTATAGGTAGCTCAAGCGCGTAAGCAATACTGAAGATGCTACCACCCTTCGCTGTTCCATCTAGTTTTGTGATGATAATACCGTCTATTCCTATCATCTCATTAAAGGCTTTTGCTTGAGCAATCGCTGAGTTACCCTGCGTTCCATCTATGATGAGTATAGTTCTATGTGGTGAGCCGGGGTGTGCTTTGTCACAGATGCGATTTATTTTTTTAAGTTCATTTGCTAGGTTTGTCTGCGTATGAAGACGACCAGCTGTGTCAATGATGACATTATCAAAACCTTTTGATTTTGCTGAGTCTATGGTGTCGTATGCAACTGCTGAAGAGTCATGCCCCTGTTTAGAAGAGACTATCGGTATGTCAAGTTTTTGTGACCACTGTGTAAGTTGTTCGATGGCCGCTGCTCTAAAAGTATCTCCAGCTCCGAGAATAACTTTTTTCCCCTCATTTTTATAGCGTAGTGCTAGTTTGGAGATAGTAGTGGTTTTTCCTGCACCGTTAACTCCGACAATCAGTTCAACAAAAGGAGCAGTAAACTCAGG
>JAYEMB010000118.1:0-3039 GCA_034717855.1 Campylobacterota bacterium | reverse complement strand
TAGGTGAGTCTGGATTAATTGTTAATGCATCAAAGTTTACAGGTGTTCTCTCAGGAGTAGTTTTAACCTCTGATAAAAATCAACCAATACAAAACGCAAGAATATTTGTTAAGGGAACCTCTATCGACGCTAAAACTGATGAAAATGGTAAGTTCTCAGTTACTATACCTGCAAATACAAATGTAAGTATCTCAATAGTGCACTCAGAGTATAGTGCTGAGACAATTACTAAAATAAAAGTAGCCAAAGATGAGACTCTCTCAAGAGAGGTAAAACTCACACCTGCAAGTATGGAGCTTGAAGAGTTTATAGTTTTGGCACCAAAGGTTACCGGTAGTTTAGCAAGTGTAATGGCTGAAGAGAAAAAAAGCAGTGCTATTACTAACATTTTAAGTTCAGAACAGATGTCTAAAAAAGGTGACTCCTCTGCTGCGAGTGCTTTAAAGCGTGTTACAGGTGTTACACTTGTCGGTGGAAAAAGTATTTTCGTAAGAGGACTGGGTGACAGGTATTCAAATATAGAGATGAACTCAATGCCTCTTCCTTCTCCAGACCCTACTAAAAGAATCGTACCACTAGATATTTTTCCCTCTGGTGTTATTAGTTCAATGAAAGTGCAAAAAAGTGCTACGGCAGATATTCCAGTGAATTTTGGTGGTGGATATATTGATATTAGAACAAAAGATAGTTCTAAAGATGATTATGTAAAACTCTCTCTTGAGCTTAAAGGAAATAGTAATACTGGAAAAGACTCTATCACTCATCAAGGTAGTGGCAGTGATTTCTTAGGCTTTGATGATGGATACAGAGCAATTGACTCATCTATAATTAATAACTCAGAAATAAACCTAGGAGAGAGAACAAAAGCTTTTACTACTAGATATTTTACAAAAGAGGAACTCTCTGACTTTACACAAAAATATGTTGCAAACAGAGACTACTCGGTATATAACGAAGCATTACCTATGGGTGGTTCTGGTTCTATTGAAGCAGCTCTAAACTATGACATTGCAGATAAGCATAAAATAACCCTCTTTGGAAATTATAAATATAAACAGGAGCATAAATATAGAGAGGAAGAGATTAATAAATATTCAATGGATATCTATACAGACTCACTAATCGAGAAACCAACTCAAACAGGAACAGCAAAAAAATCATACTCAGACTATTCACAATCTGGAATATTTAATATCGGATACAACTACGCTGATGTATTTAAAATAAAGTTTACTAAACTATACACACATAATGGAACACAGGTTACAAAACTAACTCATGGTAAATTTGGTTCTAACCAAGATGAAATATATACATTTTATGATTTACAGTGGGAGGAGAGAACACTAGATACTAACCAGATTAGTGGTAACTTTGATTATGCGATTTTTAATCAAGAATCAAATTTTAGATTTGGTTTAGAGTATGCAACAGCTACACTTGTTCAACCAAACAACTACAGATATTACTATCTACAAGATAGTAGTTCTATTAATGGAGCACCATTTTTAAGTAACCAAAACTCAAATCATGTCGCTGTAAACTTAGACTCTAATGATGAACAAAATGCATTATATTTAAAAAATAAATTTCATTTAGACCTCTTGAGTGAAGATGATTATATCGATGTAGGTTTCACTGCCAACAGTAAAACAAGAGAATCAAAACAAAACAAATACTTTTTAAGTTATGCAAATACAGCGACAACACCTGTAAATACATATACTGATGATATAGACACAACTTACGATACTCATGTTCGTTCAGACATTGATTATGATGATAGAAATTTACTTCTAAGCAACTTGACACTTCCATCTGATTATTTTGATGCGGAAGTTGATGAGTCAAATTTTTATTTAAATACATTTTTAAAACCCCTAGATAACCTAGAAGTACTATTTGGAGCTAGACAGGTTAATGTGACACAAACAACATACGAGTATCAAGAAGATAGCGATAATCCGGATTTTGCATTAAGAAGAAATATTATAAGAACATCTAAAGAACTCTCTATAGACGATATTTATCCTAGTATTTCTGCAAAAGCTAAATTAGATGAAAACAACCATATCGATCTTGCTTACTCGACAACCTACATCATGCCAGATTTTAGGGAGTCCTCAGATGGAATATACTCTCACCCATATGAGATTGCTGATATATTAGGGAATCCAGATCTGGTATATACAAATATAGTTAATTATGATTTAAAATATAGTCACTACTTTTCTAATTCTGAAAATATAAAACTTGGTCTTTTTTATAAAAAGCTCGATAAACCTATTGAGGATGTAATGATGCCTACTTCTTCTCTACCGATATACTCTTTTGATAACTCAGATAGTGCTGAACTCCTCGGTTTTGAGATTGATGGTAGAAAAAAACTTGACTTTATAGATAGCAGATTAAACAACTACTATCTCTCTGGTAACTTCTCTTACACTGATTCAGATGTGACATTAACTAAGGAGCAAGAAGCTACTTATACGAATAACCATAGACAACTTCAAGGTCTTTCACAAGTTGTTTTAAATGCAGGGGTTTCTTATGAACAAAGAGGTAGATCTGTAACTCTAAACTATAATAAAATGGGTGAGAGAATTAGAAAGGTCGGAATGATTGAAGCTAATGGTGGTGGACTGCCTGATAGTAGATATCCAGACTATATGGAAGACCCTGCAGCAGTACTTGATTTTGTATGGATAGAAAAATATAAAAATGGTCTTAGCTTTAGAGTTAAGTTAGGTAATTTGCTAGATGGAGAAACTGTATGGTTTCAAGAGAGTAAAAAGTACATTACAAATCGATTTAAAAAGGGTAGAGACTATAGCATATCTCTTTCTTATAAATATTAAGTTGTAATCAACAGGTAACTGAATTGAAGTACTATTATGATTATAAAGCAAAGCGGGTATTATAAATGAAAAACAACATCTTAATTGTTGATGATGACAGAGACATATTAGAGCTACTAGAGTTTACACTAACAAAGGTAGGCTTTAATGTACTAAGCTTTTTAAATACAAAAAATGTCTC
>JAYEMB010000117.1:8897-12764 GCA_034717855.1 Campylobacterota bacterium | reverse complement strand
AACTTCACAATAAAAAGATTGTTAAAATATCAAAATTTATTAGAAAAAATAAGACTTTTACAGCAGATACTTACTGGCTGTTGAATGGTTTGGTCGTGGTAAAAAGTGGAGTGCAACTTACTATAGAACCTGGAACCACAATAGCAGGAATGGATGGTACAGGGCACGATACAAGCTACTTGATAGTAGAGAATGGGGCAAAAATATTTGCAGAGGGTACTAAGAGTAAACCTATAGTTTTTACATCCCAAAAAGCCTTGTTTGGAGGAGAGTCGGCTCCTGGACAGTGGGGAGGTTTGACTATATTTGGTGATGCTGCAAATGCCCAAGTGGACTCTTATGAAGCGCACAATGCCTTTTACGCTGGAGAGTCAAACTTAGAAGACAGTTCGGGAGTTTTGAGACATGTAAAGATACTCAACTCTGGTATTGCTATGGAAAAGGACAAGGAGATTAATGGTCTTAGTCTTTTAGGAGTAGGCTCTAAAACGGTTATAGATAACATAACGATTGATTACTCTGGAGATGATGGAATAGAGATATGGGGAGGAACGGTTAACCTCTCCAACATATTTATAACTAGATGTGAAGATGATTATTTTGATGTTGACGATGGCTACTCTGGAACAGTAAAAAATTTACAGATAACGACTACAATAGGAAACGCAGCTATTGAGATGTCTGGTAAAACATATCCAAGTTTTGATGGTTTTAGAATAGTTCAAAACGGCTCCAAAAAAGAGGGTGGAATTTACTTTAAAAAAGATGGTGTAGGCGGCAAGTTTATGAATGGAGAGATCTTTGATAATGTTGATGACAGTTATGGAGCGATACACTCTCAAAGTTCAGATAAAGTTTCTGACACCATAGATACTCGGACTAGATTTTTAAATGTTACTTTAAAAGGCAGTGCGAACGGAAAAAGGATAACAGGCACATCTTCGGAACTCTTAGATGCTCAGTTTAGTAGTGAAGTATAGCTGCGTTTAGTCTTCTAAGATATCGTGCAACTCATTTCCATCAGAGATATCTTTATGAACCTCTGACCACTTCTCATTTTCTATGTTCTCTTTGAGGTGCGAGAGCTCTTTTTCAAAGAGTTCAATTGCTTCAAGCAGATTTGATTTGTTCTGCTTAAAGATATCTTCCCACATGTCAGGTGAACTTTTTGCAAGCCTACTCATAGAGCGAAATCCACCGGCAGCAAGTGCTAAAATGTTGTGTTTGTTCTCCTGTTTCATAACTGTGTTTGCTATAGAGTAGGAGATAGCGTGAGGCATATGAGATATAAACGCAGCGTGTCTGTCATGCTCATCTGCTTTCATAAAGTACTTTTTCATGCCTAAGTCTTTAAATATTTTTCTAGCTAAATCTCTTTGATGTTCACCACTATCTTCGAGGTCACATAAAACGACTGCCTTGTCACGATAGAGACCCTCTATAGCTGCGTTTGGACCAAAGTTCTCAGTTCCCGTCATCGGGTGTGCAGCTACAAAATTTTTTCTAATAGCAGGAGGAACAGATGCGACAATCTTACCTTTTGTACTTCCAAGGTCGATAATTGTAGTGGACTCTTTTACATCTGTAAGAGCTTTGAGTGATGCTATAATCCCGTTTACTGGTATTGCAAGAAATATCACATCATACTCTTTAAGCTCTTCAAAACTAACAAACTTATCTACTAAGTTTAACTCTAAAGCAGTTTTTTGATGCTCTTCATTATGATCACTTCCGACCACAGAATTTACAAAGTCTAACTTTTTAAGACTAAGTGCAAGTGAGCCACCCATGAGACCTAAACCGATTATCGCTATATTCATTTTTAATCTTTTTGTTTATTTGCAAAATTATACTGAATTTACTTAATATTAACCTCATAACGGGTAAAATCTCTTCTAATTTTGAACATGGAACTTTAATGAGAATACTTCTAACTACTTTACTAATACTTTTTGCTTCACACCTATCTGCACAGATTATCAAAACTATAAATTATGAGGGAATGGTTCATATATCAGAGCCTGTTGCCCTGAGAATGTTGCCGTTTGAGAAGGGTGACGATGTTGATGCAAAGATGGTTAATGATGCTTTGAAAAAGTACTTTGACCAAGGTTATTTTAATGATGCGTGGGTTGAGATAGAAGATGGGGATTTAACTTTTTACTTTAAGGAGAAAGCGATTATTTCTCAGGTTGCACTCAAGGGTTGGAAAGAGAATGAAGATGATATAAAAGAGAGCGTTATACAGATAAAAAAAGGTTCTCTTTATAATGAAAAAAAGTTAGAAGCTGCGAAGAAAAGAATTATCTCAGCACTTAATCAAGATGGAAAGATTGATTCTGTTGTAGAGATTCAAAAAGAGTATCTTGAAAATGGAAGTATAAAAGTAACTTTTGTGGTAAACGAGGGTGAAGAGATTAGTATTGAGAGCTTAAAATACAGTGGTGTTGAGGGTGTTGATAGTGATGATTTTGACACTGTTATAGCAAATAAAGAACGAGAGTTCATGGGCTGGTTCTGGGGACAGAATGATGGAAAGATGAGTCTAGCAGATATGGAGTATGACAATCTTAGAATCCGTGATTTTTATATGCAGCACGGTTATCTTGATGCAAAAGTTGAACAGCCTTTTGTGAGAGTAAACTTTGACAGTTACACTGCCGATATGAGCTATCAGGTAGAAGAGGGTGATGCCTACACTATCAGTGGCGTTTCTATACATCAAGCTCAAAATGTTATAGAAGATGAGAAGATAAAAGAGATGATATCTCTAAAAAGTGGCGAAGTCTTTAATATCAAAACATTTCGTGATGATTCTCAAAAAATTAAAACACTCATAGCCGATTTGAGCTACGCCTTTGTGCAAGTTGTTCCAGACTTAAAAAAGAACAAAGAGGATAAGACGGTTGAAGTTGTATTTAAAGTCAATCCGGGCACAAAAGTAAAAATCAGAAATGTTGTTATATCTGGAAATACGAGAACGCTTGATAGAATTATTCGTCGTGAGCTCTATTTGGGACCTGGAGATATGTACTCTCTAACAGACCTTACAGACTCAAGAAACTCTCTTGGTCGTTTAGGTTTTTTTGAGGGTAACACTATTGAAGAGAAGAGAATTGATAACTCAAATATGGATTTAGTTGTTAAGGTAAAAGAGGCTCCTACTGGAAATGTTCAGATAGGTGGTGGATATGGCTCTTATGGTGGTATCTTGATTAGCCTTGGTGTAAATGACAGAAATATCTGGGGTTCAGGTATCAACATGGGTGTAAAAGCTGAGAAGTCAGAGACAACACGAAACTACTCTTTTAATATCTCAAATAGCAGACTTAATGATAGTGACTTTAGCGGTAACTTCTCTATCTATCACTCTACGTATGAGTATAATGACTATACGACACTCTCTGATGGTGTTACTTTGGGTGTCGGGCATAGATTTTCTCGTCATATTACAGGTTATATGGGGTATGGCTACTCTAAAAATGAGTATGAGTTTGGAGAAGATTTTAATCAAACTTACTACGACAGTATTGGTTCAAACTATTTTGAAGAGTATGATAAGAGTGGAGTTACAATTAGTGCAAAATGGGATGATACTGACGACTACTATCTTCCAAGAAAAGGTTTCACTCTCTCTCAGAGTTTTGAAAAAACAGGTCTGAGTGCGGATGCAAACTATTTTAAATCGAGAACAAACTTTGGAAAATTTATAGGTCTAGAAGAGTATATAGGTTTTGATGCTATCTTTAGATACAAGGCTAGATTTAATGCTGTGATTGACAATGGCTATATTCCACTCGCAGAAAAGTTCTATATGGGTGGTATAGGTAGTGTTAGAGGGTATGAGTCCTACTCACTTTCACCAAC
>JAYEMB010000117.1:0-8797 GCA_034717855.1 Campylobacterota bacterium | reverse complement strand
AGTAAATCATTATATTTTTTCAGATGAGAAGAGGCAGGGAGTCTCTTTTTTGCATACTTTGTAAGGGTAGCTATCAAAGTGATGCTTTTATGGCTAAAACCATACTCTAATGCACTCTGAATGAGGTAGTAGGTATGTTTATTTTGAGAGTAGAAGTGAACGCTGCTACCAGCAGGATAAAGTTTTGCCGCAAGAGCTAACTCGTATCTGTACTTTTTATCTAATCCAAGATAATCTTTTGTTAAATCGAAAAGCTTTTTACTCAAAGAGTTAAGATTGTTTGAAAAACTTCTGTTTTGAACATGAGAGTCAATAATGTACTTTACAGATGTATTGTAGTTGTGAGGAAATCTATCTTTAGAGCTACGAAGCAGATCAGCCAAATAGACACCCTCTCTTACTCCAACACCACTAGTCATAATATTTTGTATTTTTATCATGTTGATAACTCTTGAGAGTATCAGTGCACCTGGTTTTATAACATCGAACCTATTACTTTTAATACCGAGTTTTTTTAGTTTACTCTCGTTTGCATCTAAAACATTTGATATAAAAGATTGAAACTTCTCTTTTGAGTATTCGTAAGCGTGAATTTTGTTAAGTGGATACTCTTCTTCATTCATAATTGCAGATGATATTGCTCGAAATGTTCCACCGATACCAACTAATGTTGATGCATCTATATCTTTAAGCGGCTCTAGCTCGGAGTCTATATATTTTATAGCTGCGTTTAGGTTATTGTTATCAAAGTAGAGCTCTTTGAGTCGTACGGTACCGATTTTGAGCGAGATGCTATTTGATATTTTTGTATTGTTTATAAGTGTGAACTCAGTTGAGCCACCACCGATATCTATGCTTAGTGCAGATTTTAGCGGGGGAAGAAGATTGACACAAGCCATAGCACCAAAGTATGCCTCTTTTTCTCCATTTATAATTTTAATATTTAGCTTGAGTTTCTCTTTTACTCTTTTTAAAAACTCTTTTTGATTAGGTGCATCTCTAAGAGCAGAAGTTGCTACACAGAGTGTCTTTCTTACAGAAAAAGAGTTGCTGATATTTATGAAGTCACTCAGAGCGTCAAAGGTTCTCTGCATAGGAACTGTTTGGAGGTTGCCATCATATTGGTAGGCATTTTCAGAGATTCTAACTTTAGACTTCTCTTCGTGTAGTAGGTGAAATGCATAACGAGAAGTCTTCTCATAGATAACCATTCTAACTGAGTTAGAACCGATGTCTATGACTGAAACCCGTTTTGCCAAAATTTACTCTTCTATCTCTAAGTGTTTATGTTTAAACTGGAGTTCTGCTATTGATTCAACATTGTCTTTGTCTGGTACAATACAGTCAACTGGACAGACTGAGATACATGCGGGTTCGTCGTAAATTCCAACACACTCAGTACAGCGATCAGGGTCGATGTAGTAAATCGGATCTCCCTCTTCGATAGCGATTGTAGGACACTCTTCACGACATGCATCACAAGCGATACACTCATCATTGATTATTAAAGCCATTAAGAAACCTTATATTATATTTGTTTGTATTTTAGTGTCCGATTTATAACAAAATAAACCTTTAGTGTGTTTTAAATGCTGTCTATTTAATGGGTAAGATGCAAGAAAGTTTTGAGTTCAGTTGAATAGAAGCAACTGTTCCATCAACTCCATCTTTTCTATTTTCTATCTTTATATTTGCACCCAGAGCATCCGCTGCACTTTTTGCTAAAAATAGTCCTAGACCAACACCGGATTTATTCCCTTGGCGTTTAAAAGGAGCAAAGAGATCAACACTCTCATCAATACCGCAACCCTCATCTATAACTTCGATAAGCAAGCCGACATTATCCTGAGAACTTCTAAGTGTTACAGACTTGTCTTGAGGGGTAAATTTTAGAGCGTTTTGAAGAAAGTTTTGAACTATTTGATTAAGAAGACTTACTTGGATTGTTGCCATAAAACCATTAGGTTCAAAACTCATATGAAGTTGTTTGTTTTCACTCTCAGCTAGGAGTTTGAAATCATTTGCTTTATTTCTTAGAATCTCTATGATATCAACTTGAACTGGTTTGTCTAACTGTGCACCCTCTTGTCGACCTATATTTAAGATATTTGAGACAATGATGTTCATCTCATCAATTGTTTTATTTGTAACTTTTAGAGCATCTATATACTCCTCAGGTGACCTTTTCTTTAAAAGTGTAACTTGATTTTTTAGTTTAATAACTGCAAGTGGAGTTTTGAGCTCATGAGCAGTTCCGATAAAGAGCTCTTTTTGGTATTTTACAAAGTTTTGAATTCTTGAGATAAGATGGTTAAGTGTGTTACCTAATGGTTCAAACTCTTGAGGCAACTCTTCGACTCTGATAGGTTTCATAAGGTGTTCATTCATATTTGAAAGTCTAGAGCTAAGAGTCTTTACTGGGCTAACAAGCATTTTAGATAGGGCAATAGCGTATAAAATTACAAGTAAAAAACCTGCTATATTGATGATGAAAATATAGTTTAAAATCTTAGCCAGTAGTGTTTTTGTTGGTGTAATCTCTTTTGTCACTTTGAGATAACTTTCATCGTTGATATTAAATGGGTAGAGTAGAGTTAAAAATGTACGACTCTCCTTAGTTGTTTGGTATAGGTCAACCTCTAGTGGAGATGATTTAAGATAAACAACTTCAACATCAAGAGCGAAAACACTCTCAGGTATTAAATACTCACCAGCGTCAATAATGGATTTCTCATTCGCGATATTTTTTGCATACTGAACAAGTTCACTGCGTTTATCATCGAAAATAGATTTTTCAATATAAAAGTATAAAAAAGATGAAAATATGAGTATTAACGATGCTGATGAAAATATAAGTTGGATTAGAAAACTCGTTCTAATACTGCGTTTAGAGAACATATATTTACCTTAAAATAATTAGTTATTTAAAATTATAACTTAGTAAATTTAAAATAAAAAAGTTTTGGAAGGTTTACAGCCGTAAAAGGCCGTAAGGTTTAGAAGTTTAAAATTAATTAATTTCTTTTGGAAAACAAAATCTGTAACCACGACGACGAACAGTTTCAATCGTAGTGATATTTAATGGTTTGTCCATTTTTTGTCTAATCTGATTGATAGCAACCTCAATTACATTTGGAGTTACTAGTTCCGGCTCTTCCCAGATAGCGTCAAGAAGTTGCTCTTTAGAAACAATCTGATCACGGTGACGAGCTAAGTGAGTAAGTACTTCAAAAGGTTTACCCTTAAGTTCTATCTCTTGCTCTTTGTAAGTGATTTTCTCTTCTTCTGGATTGATAGTCAGATCTTCGATTTCGATGATGTTGCTTCCACCAAAACGCAGACGAGCTTCAATACGAGCGATTAAAACATCAAAATCAAATGGTTTTCTGATGTAATCATCAGCACCAGCACGAAGTGCTTCGATTTCACTCTCATTGTCATCTCTAGCAGAAAGTACAACTACAACAGTTTTAGGTGTATTAGTTTTAATATCACCTATAATATCTACTGAGTTTCCATCTGGAAGCATCCAGTCCATAAGAACTAAATCGTAGTTACGGATATCAAGGTAGTATTCACCGTCTTTAAGTGTCTCAACAACATCACTTTGGTAACCAAACTCTTTTAGTCCCTCAGCAAGCATCTTATTTAATGTTACTTCATCTTCTATAATTAGAATGCGCATTAATATATTCCTATGTCAATAATATTTTGATGGAATCATATCATAATTTTAGGTTACTTTAAAGTTTTTTTCAATTTTTTTTAAAAAAAAGTGAAGTTTTAATTAAGATTAGAACTTGTAAGTATTGCTCACACTTACCCTACAATCGGGTAATATAGAAGGTTTTGTTATTTTTAAATTAAGTCTGTTAATGAGTGGAAATTTATCTTTGAGATTAGTACTAAGAGAGGAGAGTGCATCTTCGATTAGTAAAAACTTGTTTTCTCTAGTGTGTGATTTGATGAATTCACTGACCTCTGCATAGTTTATAAAGAGATCTTGATAGTTATAATCTATAGTTGCGTTTATAATCAAGTCTTGCTCGGTTGTTCTTTCAAAATCTAAAATTCCTATGATGCATTGAAACTTTAAATCCTCTATATGAATTGTCAATTTAGATAACTTGTTTCTCTTCGCCTTTAAAAACGCGAATTATATTTGGTATGTGTTTATAGTAGAGGATAAAAACGATAAATACAACTGGAGCATGAGCCATCTCAGGGTGTATGATAAAGCTAGAGATTAGAAGTGCAGCTACACCACTAAGTGATGATACAGAAGATATGCGAATAGTTTTTGCACCAATCCCCCAAACCATTAAAGCAATGATGGTCTCAATGGGAAGCATAAACATCATTACACCCATACCTGTGGCGATACCTTTTCCACCTTCAAAATTAAGATAAGGAGAAAAGCAGTGACCAATAACTGCTAAAACAGCTATGGCCCAGAGAGTGGCTTCGCTCATTCCCATAAAATATGCAATCGCTAAGACAAAGATACCTTTTAGAGCATCAAGTGCTAAAGTCGCCGCTCCAAGTTTTTTTGCAAGAGCAGGGTTTGTCTCTTTTACAACTCTTAAAACATTGGTTGCACCAATACTACCACTTCCACTCTCTTTTACATCTACACCGGCAAATTTTTTTGCGAGTAAAAGACCAAAAGGGATACCACCGATGAGATAAGCGAGTATAAAAAATTGAACATTTGTATTAAATAAGAAATCCATAAATAACCTTAAAAGTTTTAGTGTTGACATTCTATTGTATATATATTTATAAGCATATAAACCAATACTATTTAGATATAAATTTACTGATTTTTAATTAAATTAGAAGTACAATACAATATATAAAGCTTTAAATAGTAGAATTCGTTTCACAAATAAAATATTTTAGGAGGTCTGCAGATGTTAGAAAAAATGCCAGAAAGCTTACTTTATGCTTTAAGCAGAAGATATCCTTTGAAACATACTGTAGACTTACATTCGCACTTAATTCCAAATATTGACGATGGTCTTCAGAGTTTAGAAGAGAGCATTGCTATAATTAACCAACTTAAAGTGATAGGTTTTAAAAAGATTATCACTACTCCACATATCATGTCTCACCGTTTTCCAAATACAAAAGAGACTATAAACGCAGGGTATCAGTTAGTAAAAAAAGAGTTGATTAAAAGAAACATAGAGATAGAGATAGAGTATGCTGCGGAGTATTATTATGACACTTACTTTATGGGGAATATTGAGAAAAAAGAGCTGCTGACATTTGGTGATAACTATGTACTGTTTGAGTTGTCGTATGCGAGTAAACCATTTATGCTAGAAGAGACTGTAGCTAAAATGATAGATGCTGGATATAAACCAATCTTAGCACATCCTGAGCGCTATAGTTATTATAGTAGTGATGCAGATTACAGAAGATTAAAAGCGATGGGCTTGTATTTACAAATAAATATTAACTCGACTCAAGGCTTTTACGGAAAGAAAGTTAAAAAATCAGTTGATAAAATAGTCAACTTAGGTATTGTCGATTTTGTAGGCAGTGACCTACACTCTCAAAGATATATGGACTCTTTTTATAAGTCCCTCCAGTGTGAGTACTACTCAGAAATTTTTAAAAAGAATGAGATTAAGAATAGTTATCTTTAAGCTCTATCTTTATAATAGTTACTGTTGTCGTAACCGTAAGCATAGCTAGCGCCATAGCCATAACCAAACTCTGAACCTACTTCAGCTCCATTAAATATTATTCCCATTTTATTATGAGAGTTTTCTTTTGCCATTTTATCAATATTATTTACAAACTCTTTTCTCGTATATTTTGCTCTAACAACCAGAAAAGATATGTCAGAGTAGTTCATGATAATAGTTGCATCTGTAACTAAACCAGCAGGTGGAGTGTCAATAAGAACATAGTCATACTCCTCTTTTAAAATATCTAAAAGGTTTTTAAATGTTGAAGTTAGGATTAATTCTGATGGATTTGCTGGCAGAGGACCAGTTGTTATTATCTCTAATCCATTACAATCTGTAGCTTGCACTACTTCATCAAAAGTATTCTGATCTGTTAAGAAGTTTGATATTCCTACTTTGTTTTCTATATCAAAATATTCATGAAGTGATGACTTACGCATATCTAAATCAAGTACAATAACTTTTTTGTTTCCTTGAGCAAGTGTTTCGGCTAAGTTTGCGATTATTGTAGTTTTACCTTCTCCAGACACAGAGGAGCTTACAGAGATAATCTTGTTTTTTTTATTTTCAGGTGAGAACTGTAGTTTTGTTCGAATATTCCTAAATGACTCAGCATATATATTTTTTATTTTATCATTAGTATTTAGAGGAATTACCCCATAAATAGGTATTGATGTTATCTCTTCAACTTCTTCAGTCTTTTGGATAGTATTAGTTAGAAATTCTCTTAAGAATGCTAATGATATCCCTAATATGAGTCCTAGGATAAAACCGACAATCACTATAAGCACTCTTTTTGGCTTTATAGGGCGTGACTCTTCTCTTGGCATATCAAGGATTCTGGCGTTTGCTAATGTAGATGATTTTAGTATAGCAGTCTCAGCTTTTTTCTGTAGAAGGAACTCATATATAGTTTCATTTACTTTTAAAGGCCTTGCAAGTTCGGCAAGTTCTTTCTCTTGAAGTGGTAGAGTATTTAGTGATTCGTTATACTTAGCTATAACTTTATTAAGGTCAAAATTTCTCTGTTCAAGTTGTCTTAAAGAACTACTTACTGCCTGTTTGATAGACTTTTTAGTACTATTGATACTTCTATCTAACTTGATTACTTCAGGGTGTAGTTCTGTATAGTCCACTAACATGAGGTTTTTTTGTTCTGTCATCTCCTGTAGATTCTTTACTAGTGTTGCTAGATTTTCAGATGCAAATTTAATCGTACCAAGTGTTAATCCACTCAGGTCACTATTATTGTCAATAAAATGTTTTAGGTTTGTCAAAATATTGATCTCTGTTTGAAGTTGTAACTGCTCCGACTCATATTCTGCTACCTGGGTTGTGGCTAAAGCAACCTTACCACCAAGGTCAACAACTTTATTACTCACTTTATAATTTTTAAGGTTTCGCTCTGAGCGTGTCAGTTTCTTGTCTATATTATCTAGTTGAGAGTCTATAAAACCAAGTGTAAGTTCTGCTGTTTTTGCTTTGTCCTTTATCCCTTGTAATATATATTGTGTTGAAATAGTCTCTAGTATCTCTTTTGCCCTTAGAGGGACAGGATCTTGATAGTTAAGATTTAAAACTGTACCAAGTTTTGATCCTGTAGAAACGGATAGTTCTTTTGAAAATATTTTGTAAAGAGTCTCTTTAGGAATGAACTTAAAACTATATTGCAATGGATTTAAATCTTTTATTTTATTTACTGAAAAAGTAAACCACGGTGTTGTTATAGTCTCCGTGTACTTGTGTACTCGGTTATAACTTATCTTATCAGACTCTTCAAGTGCTACTACTCCTAGTGTAGCTAGTATACCTTTAAGGCTGTATTTAGAGATTGGTTTAACAGTTATGGTGAAACTGTTGCTGTCAACGGGGTGAAGTTCGATGTTTTTATTGTAAATAGAATTTTCAAGAGTTTCAATGGATATGATAAATGGTGAGTCCTTGTAGAGTTCAGTGGATTTTCCAAGAGAATTCTTACTATAATAGCGTGTTGTTAGGTTTAAGTTTTCAAGTGCTTTTTGTACAATGAGTCTAGATTTTATTAAAGTAATCTCATTGTCAAGGTTAGCAGAACTTCCACCTAGGGCTTTAAGCATATAGTCTGTTGAATCCATTCCATTATTCTTTCCTTCATCAAGTACCTCTATGGTTGAACTTGAAGAGTAGATGTTGGGTTTATAGTAAGCAAATATAGAGCTCATTATCAGGAAAAGAAGTGTGATGAAAAGTATCGAGAACTTATGCTTGTTTATAGTTCTGAAGACTTCTACTAAGTTGATTTCATCGTTATGTGTGTTGATAGTATCGTTCATTATTTAATTGGTACTCCCGTGATAACAGTCCATTGAACAAATGGAGCTAAGATTGCTGATACAGTAGTTAAAAATGGAACTGTTTCATTAAAGGCTTTGTTTATACCATCCATTTGTCTCGCTTCCACATACACAATATCATTAGGTTTGAGCAGTAGACTTGATGATAATAGGCTTCTAGCATCTGTTAAGTCATAGTTCATGACATCAGGATCTCTTAAATTCCCACGAATTACATGAATATTTGTTCTCTCAGCCTCTTTGGTTAGGTAACCACTTCTCGCAATTACTTCTATAAGATTCATAGTGCCATTTACGACAGGTACAATACCTGGCTCATTAACTTCACCTATAACAATAATCCTTTGATTTGTAATTTCAACGGTAACATAAGGGTTTCTAATGTACTTTTTATATTCATTGATAAGCATTTTAGAAGCTTGATCTTCTGTGAGTCCTGTTACTTTTATAGAACCAATCAAGGGTAGACGGATAGTACCTTTTTGTGTGACAAGCAAACCGGCAGCAGAATCTACACTTTCTAAACCTTGTCGTGTTATGTCACTATTTGCTAACATAGAGCTTAGTTGCTGTGATCCTGTAACTGACTGCACATAAGTTGTCACAGATAATCTATCATTTGGAGCGATTTTATACTCAAATTTTAATTCATCTTGATACTGTTTATCTGAAACAACTGAAATATCAGTCTCTCTTGCATTTTGAAAAAGCCTGTCATCTTTTATGCTACAAGCTGAAAAAAAGAGAGTGGAAATAAGAACAATT
>JAYEMB010000116.1:0-12764 GCA_034717855.1 Campylobacterota bacterium | reverse complement strand
AGTATAAACAAGCAGCTCAAAACTGTAAATGTCGCTATCAAAAGACTTAAAGAGAACATAGACCCTACAGGTGAAAAAAATTATATACAAGCTGTTAGGGGTGAGGGCTACATATTTTGTTAAAATTTCATCAGATAGTTCTTCGAAAATTTCTTCTTCTCTTCTCTGCACTATTTTTTATTGTTGGTGGAATCGTATATTTTTGGACAAAAAACTTCTATGTAGATCAGAGCAAAACCTCTCTTTTGCACAATATTGAAATCATATCTTTTAACTTACACAAAAGCACTGAACTTGACACTCTTGCTACAAAGATGAAAAAGGAGCTAAACCTCAGACTTACTCTCATCTCATCAGACGGAACAGTTATAGCCGAGTCTCATAAAGATAAACCTAAAATGGACAACCACAGATACAGAGATGAAGTGATGCAGTCTGATAAAGAGGAGTTTGGATATAAGATAAGACGCTCAAACACCATCAAAAAAGACCTCTTATATGTTGTAAAAAAGTATCAGTTTGAAGATAAAACAATATATATAAGACTTGCAAAAGAGTTAGAGAGTATCCAAGATGAGATCTTTTCACTCGGTATAAAAATCTTCCTTGTTTTAACTATATTCTTTGCGTTTATTCTTAGTATCACATATAAAATGAGTGCACAGATAGAAAAAGAGATACAAAAAATCGTAACTTTTTTAACACTTATCGCTAAAAAACAGAAACCAAGCTATATAAGCTCTGACATATCTATAGAGTTTGCAAGCCTTACAAAGCTTCTCACAAAAGTCTCTCAGATTCTTACCAAAAAAGATAAAAAGAAATCCAAATACACCTCTAAACTACAAGCCTCCAACCAGCAAAAAGATGACATCATCTCTGCTATCAGTCATGAGTTTAAAAACCCTATTGCTGTCATCAACGGCTACTCTCAAACGCTACTTGATGATGAGGATTTAAATCCTAACATCCGTAATAAGTTTCTTCAAAAAATCCATAAAAATGGGACCAGACTCAGTGACCTGATAGACACACTCAGGCTCTCTATAAAACTTGAGAGTGGTAAACAATCTATGCAGTTTAGTACGATAAACCTTTATGATGTGATTCTAGACACAGTAGAGAACTTAAAACTTAGCTATCCCAAACGCGAAGTAATTATAGAGGGTAATGAAGAGACTAGAATTAAAGCTGACCCTTCACTCTTTAGTCTTGTTGTCGTAAACTTAATTGAAAACGCATTTAAATATTCAGAAGATGAAGTAAAAGTAAAATTTGACGAGAAGAGTTTGGATGTAATCGATAGTGGTATCGGTATTAGTCAAAAGAACTTAGAAAATATCACGAGTAAATTCTATAGAGTACATGAAAACTCTTGGAATAACTCTCTTGGATTAGGTCTTTTTATCGTAAACAATATCGTAAACCTTCATAACTTCTCTCTTCGTATTGAGAGTGAGGAGAATGAAGGTTCTACTTTTAGTGTAAGGTTTTAAACTTTAGTTAAAACTACTTTTTCTTAGCGCTTTTCTTTGGTGCAGCTGCTTTTACAGCTTTGTTAGCAACTTTTTTAACTGCTTTTTTAGCAGTCGGTTTTTTCTTCGTAGCTACTTTTACAGCTTTTTTAGTAACTTTCTTTGCAGCTTTTTTAGCGATAGCTTTAGCAGCAACTGCTTTTTTAACAACTTTCTTTGCAACTGACTTAACTACTTTTTTCTTTAAAACTTTTGCCATTGGTGGCTCCTTGAGTTATATTTTTTTGACTTATTACTTACTTTTAGTAATAAATTATGACTATTATATATTTTTTATAGACTATTGTCAATAAAATATATATATAAGCTATAAATTTGTATACTTTTTCTAATATATAGGAGAAAAGATGACATTTATAGAGTTCAAAAAGTCCTTGCTCGATGCAGAAATAAGCCTTCCAAAATTCAGTAAACTCATAAAAGTTAGTGAAAAGAACATCCAATCCTATAAGAAAAAAGGTGAGGTTCCAAATACTATCGCTGTTATTGTTAAATGTTTTGCACTAATGAATGCCAACGGTTTAGACTACAAGAGTGCAATTGAAGAGTTGGAATTAAAAGCGAAAACAAAAAAAGGCGCGGGTTTTGCCAAAAAGAAAAAAAGTGAAAAACAAGAGGATGAAAACGTAACCGATTAGTAATTATTGTTTCATATAATATTTTAATACTACATATAGAGAGTTAAAATGATTGACGTTGAAAAAATGATTATAGAGAAGTACCCCAAACTCAAAAATAACAAAGTTATAAAAGCTGCCATCTCAAAGTTTGCTGACTCCATCGTACACGAAGAGGAGATAAACGACTTTTTAGCTAAAAACTCACATCTTGGAAGTTTTGAATTCATAGATGAAGTCCTGGAACATTTTAATTTTAATTTTTCTATTGCTGATAGAGATATGGAAAACATTCCTGCCTCAGGTAGAGTTGTAATCATTGCCAACCACCCTCTTGGTGGCTTAGATGCCTTTGCTCTCATCAAACTTTTAAGTAAGGTCAGAAAAGATATAAAAGTAGTAGCAAGTGACTTTTTAAGCATTTTCGAACCAATGAAACCTATCCTTATAAACGTTAATAATTTTAAAGCAAGACAAAAAAAAGAGTCTATTTCTCAGATATATGAAGCTCTTAACAGTGAAATGGCTGTGGTTGTGTTTCCTTCAGGAGAAGTGAGTCGTGCCTCTACATCAGGGATAAAAGATAAAAAATGGCAAAAGGGATTTTTAAAATTTGCCCATAGAAGTGACTCCCCTATTTTGCCTATATTTATAGGTGGGAAAAACTCTAAAACTTTCTACTCAGTCTCAGCAATCAATAAAAAACTATCTACCCTTCTACTCTCAAATGAGATGTTTAAACAGAATAATAAATCAATAGATATACTCGTAGGTGAGCTAATTCCAAATGAAAACATCATTCTAAAAGGAATGCAACAAGACAAACTCATAGAGCTCTATAAAAGACAGATATATAATCTTCAAACTGGAAAAAGTTTTTTTGTGACTCAAAAAGCCATAGCACATCCCGAAGATAGACGAGATATAAAAAAAGAGTTAAAAGAGTCTCAGCTTCTTGGCTCCACAAAAGATGGTAAAAAAATATATCTTTATGAAAGCAGACATAAAAATTCGATTATTATAAATGAGATTGGACGTCTTCGTGAGCTCTCTTTTAGAAAAGTTGGTGAGGGTATAAACAGAAAAAGAGATATAGATAAATATGACAGATACTACAAACATATAATTCTTTGGGACGAGGAGGATTTAGAGATAGTCGGAGCTTATAGAATTGCAGAGTGTAAAAGTGTTATCCAAATGTATGGAAGAGAGGCTCTCTACACAACAACACTCTTTGATTTTAATGAAAACTTTGACAACTATATCAATGACTCAATAGAACTAGGAAGAAGCTTTGTACAGCCAAAGTACTGGGGAAGTAGAGCACTTGATTACCTCTGGTACGGGATAGGTGCTTACCTAAGAAACAATCCTGAAATTAAATATTTGTATGGTCCAGTATCACTTAGTGCTTCGTACTCAAAAGTTGCAAAAGATATGATTTTATACTTTTATGATAAAAATTTTAAAGATGAAGAGAATCTTGTAAACGCAAAAATTCCTTATAATTTTAATACAGACAAAGAGCTTATCAAAAATCTCAAAAAAGAGTTTAGCTCTAACGAATACAAAGAGAACTTTAAAACCTTGAAAAAATCTCTCAACAGTGTCTGGTCAAATGTTCCTGTACTTTATAAACAGTACGCAGATTTATGTGACAAAGGTGGAATAAGATTTTGTGCCTATAACATAGACCCAGATTTCTCAAACTGTATAGATAGCTTTATCGTCGTAGAAGTTGAGAAGATAAAAGCTTCTCAGAAGAAGAGATATATAGATACTTAAGTAACCCTATTTAGACTTTTTCCTAAATAGGTGATACTTCTCTTTTTGACATATCTCTTCAAGATATGAGTCTGGACACTTTTTTACATTTTTCCAAGCTCCTGAGGGTAAACGAACTTCCAGTAAGCCTTTCTCTCTTAGTTTTATAATTTTTTTCTCACTTAAAACTTTTTTTGCAGGAGAAAAATCTGCCTTAGTCAGATCTACATCCTCTCTATAAAAACATGTCTGCTTTTTAAAGTTTCCCCATCCAGGAACACCCTCAACAGTATATGGAACTTCATATCCATTCTCAAAAGTAACCATTATCACATAGTGGCTATCTTCAAAACATTCACTAATTTTTCCTTTTCCAAAAATCAGCCCATAAACCTTATCGCCAATCTTTGCGTTTTCAAAATAACTCATTGGACTCCTTTGTATTTTTATGTATTGTAAACACTCATAATTACATACTAATTACATTTAATAGGAGTTATGTAATAGCTATGTAATCTACATAAAATACTATTTCACAACAAAGGAGCTGATTTGAAAACACGTGAATTTACTTTTAAAACGCAGACACTTGAGATAGATTACAACTCTGACTTAACTGTTGAACTAATTGAAGATTATATATATGAAGATTTAGAGGTTCCCCAGGAGTGTATTGAATCACTTAATATATCAAACCGATATGTAAATATAAAACTCTCTCACACCCAAAGATATTTTAATGATGACTGGTATGTCAATTTACAAAGAGTTGGATAAATATAACTTAACGAAACAAAAAAGCAAGATGCACAATTTTTAATCACTTTTAAAGATTGAGTTAGCGATTAATCCGATATACTTGATGCAGATTAAAATTCAGGAGAAATGAATGGGTAAATTTGTTAATAACACAGAAGAGTTTTTTACTTTTTGTGAAGAGAATGATGTTCAGTTTGTAGACTTTAGATTTACAGATATTAAAGGTGCATGGCACCATATTAGTTACAGAATGAGTGCTGTTTCTGCTGGTCAACTAGAGAATGGTCTTCCATTTGATGGTTCTTCAATCGAAGCTTGGCAGCCGATTAATATGTCAGATATGCTTTTAACTCCAGATGTTGAGAGTGCTTTCTTAGATCCATTTACTGCTGATCCAACTATCATCGTATTTTGTGATGTTTATGATATCTACAAAAAACAAGCTTATGAGAGATGTCCACGTTCAATCGCTAAAAAAGCTCTAAAGCATGCTGATGAAATCGGTATCGCTGATACTGCGTACTTTGGTCCTGAGAACGAATTCTTTATGTTTGACTCTGTAACTTTTGTTGACAATATCAATGAAGCTGGTTACAAAGTTGATACTGAAGAGGGTGAATGGAACTCAAACAATCCATACCCAGAGATGTACAACACAGGTCACAGACCAGGAACTAAGGGTGGTTACTTCCCAGTAGCACCAACAGATTCTGCTGTAGATATCCGTGCTGAGATGATGCAAGTTCTTGAGCAAGTTGGTCTTGAAGTTGTTCTTGGTCACCACGAAGTTGCACAGGGTCAACACGAAATCGGTATCGTTTTCTCTGACATCATCGGTGCTGCTGACAATGTTCAAAAGTACAAATACGTTGTAAAAATGGTTGCACACCTTAACGGTAAAACTGCTACATTTATGCCTAAGCCACTTTATGGTGACAACGGAAATGGTATGCACGTTCACCAATCTTTATGGAAAGATGGAAAAAATCTATTTTATGCACCAGGTGAATATGCAAACTTAAGCCCAATGGCTGTTAACTATGCTGGCGGTATCTTTAAACATGCTGCGGCTGTTTCTGCGTTTACGAACCCGTCAACTAACTCGTACAAGAGACTTTTACCAGGTTTTGAAGCGCCTTCAATCCTGACTTACTCTTCTCAAAACCGTTCTGCTGCTTGTCGTATTCCATACGGTGCAGGTGAAATGGCAACTAGAATCGAGATGCGTTTCCCAGACTCTACTGCTTGTCCTTACCTTGCGTTTGCTGTAATGATGCTAGCTGGTCTTGATGGTATCAAACAAGGAACTGTTCCTGTTGGTCCAATGGATGAAGATCTGTTTGAACTCTCTCTTGATGAAATTCGTGAGAAAAAAATTCCTCAAATGCCACACACTTTACGTGAAGCACTTGAAGGTCTTATCAGTGATAATGATTTCCTCAAACCAGTATTTACTGATGAGTTTATCCATGCTTACCAACACTACAGATTTGAGCGTGACGTTTACCCAGATGAGGGTCGTCCAACTGCTTTCGAGTTTAAAACTACATATCAGTGTTAATTTTTTCTCCCCACATGGGAGAAAACCTATCTAAATAATAAAAATTATCCTTAACTTCCTAAACTAACCCTAATATTTCTTTCTTAAAAACCTCAAATTTGCTATAATTGCGCCATTAATAGTATATGTAAGAGTGTAACTATTGAAAATTTCAAGTTAAGGATTCATTATGAATCAAATTCCTAATGGTAAGTACAAACCTTACCCTCAAATAGATTTACCAAATCGTCAATGGCCAAACAATACAATTGACTCTGCTCCTAAGTGGTGTAGTGTAGATTTACGTGATGGTAATCAAGCACTAATCAACCCTATGGACATGGATAAAAAACTTGAACTTTTCACACTCTTACTCAAACTCGGTTTCAAAGAAATTGAAGTTGGTTTTCCATCAGCTTCTAAAGTTGAATTTGACTTTTTACGTCGTTTAGTTGATGATAATTTAATTCCTGATGATGTAACGATTCAGGTTTTAGTTCAAGCACGTGAACACCTAATAGCTAAAACTTTTGAATCGCTTAAAGGTGTAAAACTTGCAACTGTTCATCTCTACAACTCAACGTCTATTGCACAAAGAAAAATAGTATTTGGCAAAACGAAAGAGGAGATAACTGCTCTTGCATTAGAGGGTGTTGAATTAGTTAAAAAGTATGAAAAAAACCATGATGGTAAAATATTTCTAGAGTACTCCCCTGAGAGTTTCACAGGAACTGAGTTAGAATTTTCTGCTGAGATATCAAACGCAGTGACAGCTTGTTGGGGAATTAGTGATAGTCGTAAGGTAATCATAAATCTTCCTGCAACAGTTGAGATGGCGACACCAAATGTTTATGCTGACCAGATAGAGTGGATGGCAGCACATCTTGACAACAGAGAAAATGTAATCATCTCTACTCACACGCATAACGATAGAGGAACTTCTATTGCAGCAACTGAACTTGCACTTTTAGCTGGTGCTGATAGAGTTGAGGGAACACTTTTAAGTAATGGTGAGAGAACTGGTAATGTTGATATCATCACCTTAGCTCTTAACATGACAACTCAAGGTGTTGATTCTACTTTGAACTTCTCAGACATAGGTGAAGTTTTAGATGTAGTTGAGAGATGTACTGAGATGGTTACACATGCTCGTCACCCTTATGTTGGAGAGTTAGTTTACACTGCGTTTAGCGGTTCACACCAAGATGCTATCAACAAAGGTTTAGCTCATCAAAAAGCGAGAGAAGATAACTTTTGGGAAGTTCCTTACTTGCCTATAGACCCTGAAGATGTTGGAAGAACTTATGAGAGTATTATCCGTATTAACTCACAATCTGGTAAAGGTGGAGTAGCTTATATTTTAGAGAAAAACTATGGCTACCAACTTCCAAAAGCTATGCATCCAGAAATTGGTAAAATAGTTCAAGATGTAACTGATGTCAAAGGTAGAGAGTTAAGCAGTGAAGAGATTTTAGATATCTTCAAAGATACTTATTTTCACACAAAAGAGCATATCTCTTTTATATATGCTAGCCTCTCATCTCAAGATGGTACCTCTAAGTGTGAACTAAAATACACTTACAATGGTAAAGAGATAAACGCAGTAGGTGAAGGAAATGGTCCGATTGATGCTTGTAAAAGTGCATTGATGCAAGATTATAAAAATGAGTTTACAATCAAGTCATACTCTGAGCACTCCTGCGGAGACAAGAGTTCAGCAAAGGCTGTTGCTTATATAGAGTTAGCGACAGGTGAAACTGTCTCCTCATATGGTGTTGGAGCTGACAACAATATCGCTACTGCTTCTATTAAAGCGATGTTTTGCGCTTTAAATAGGACTTTTCACTAGAGGAAACTTATGGGACAAGATGAGAACCAGAAACTTCTTGATGATATAAACAGATATATCAACTACTCTCATATTCCAAAACTTCACGAGAGCTCATACCTCTCTCTCGTTGAAGCAACACAAGAACTTGTAAAAATCTATCACTCTCAAAAGAGAAAAAACGCAACACTCAAAAAAATCAATACAGACATGTTACAAAAAGCTGATAAACGTCACAAAAGTGTAAACGCAGAGAGCTCAAAAAAAAGTACAATGCTCGTACAGCAGTCAAAAATGGCGGCTATGGGTGAGATGATGGATGCAGTTGCTCATCAATGGAAACAGCCTCTAAACTCTATCAGCATGATGAATGACATGATTAAAGATGATTTTAAAGATGGTCTTGTCGATGAAGCATATATAGATGATATGACAGAGACAACTCATATGCAGATAGAGCATATGGTCAACACTCTTAATGAATTTAGAAGCTTCTTTAGACCCTCAAAAGAGTCCAAAGATTTTCATATAGAGGAGTGCATCAGTAGTGTACAGGTTCTTATGAAAGATGAACTTTTAAAAAACACTATTGAAGTCACTATTGATATTCAAAATAATTTTTCTATACACGGACTCATAAATGAGTTCAAACATCTCTTCTTAAATTTAATCAGTAACTCCATAGATGCTTTTAATGAAAAAGTGATACAAAATAGAAAGATAGTTATTAAAACTTTTCTAAAAGACAACAAGGCAATTATAGAGTTTGAAGATAATGCAAGTGGAATTCCTGAACATGTCATAGCAAATATCTTCAAACCAAATGTTACAACAAAGAGTGAAGGCAAAGGTACGGGGATAGGGCTCTATATGAGTTCTCAAATAGTTCAAAAACATCATGGTACCTTAGAAGTAAAAAACAGTAACATAGGAGCCCTTTTTAGTGTTACGATAAAGTTGTAATAATATGTTAAAATAACTCCAATAGGAGTACTGATGAGTTTAGATTTACAATTAGAAAAAGAACTCCAAGAGTACAAAGATGAAATAGCTCTCTATCACATTATGTGCGATGCTACGCCAGACTTAGTTTGGCTCAAAGATAAAGATGGCACTTATCTGAAATGCAACTCCAAATTTGAACAATATTATGGAGCTAGCCAAGCTGAAATAGTCGGTAAAACTGATTATGACTTTCTGAAAAAATCAATCGCAAACTCCATTAGAGAGCATGACTTAATCGCCATAAACGCAAAGAAACCCATCATCAGTGAAGAGTTGTTAAGTTTTTCCGACAACTCATTTGAGGGCACTTTCGAGACTATCAAAACACCCCTAAGAGATAAAGATGGTAACTTCATAGCTTTCTTAGGAGTAGCTAGAGATATCAATGATAGAAAAGAGAGAGAAGAAAAACTCAAAATAGACGCTAACTATGACTCACTCACTGGTCTCACTAACAGATCCATTTTTATGGATAAAGTCAAACAGGAGGTTCGTCTAAAAAAAGATTACAGTTGCATCCTTTTAATCGACTTGGATAGGTTTAAAGATATCAATGAGACGATGGGACACAGTACCGGAGATAAAATACTTATCATGGTCGCACAGAGACTCCAAAAGCTTACAAAAAAAAGTGATACGCTCTCTAGGCTCGGAGGGGATGAGTTTGCTATACTCTTAAGCAATATTAAAGACCCTCTAAAAGCTAGGGACTTTGCACAAAAAGTTATCAGAGCACTGGCAAAGCCATATGTTATAAATAGCCGTACCTACCACTTGAGTGTCAGCATAGGAATTTCAGTATCACCAGATGATTCAAACAGACCTGAGAGACTACTCCAGTTTGCAGACAACGCGATGCACAAGGCTAAAGAGAAGGGTAACAATCTTTATGAACTCTATACTAAAGAGCTCTCATTTAAAATACTTGAAAATATATTTATAGTTGATTCTCTGCGTAATGCAATCAAAAACAGAGAGTTTGAGCTCTTTTATCAACCACAGATCGATGCTAAAACAGATAAAACTGTTGGTGCAGAAGCATTGATTCGATGGGATATACCTCAAAAAGGTCCGCAATCTCCAGCAAAGTTCATCCCTTTAGCAGAGTCCTCTGGTCTTATCTTAGATATAGGACGATGGATAATTGATAGAGCTCTCAAAGATATTGTTCAGTGGAAAAAAGCTGGTTTAGATATAGAAAAAATATCTATAAATCTCTCTATAAAACAGCTCAGCGATGAGGAGCTTATTCCATACATAATAGAGAAACTTCAAAAAACAGGTGCAAAAGCTGAGTGGATAGAGTTTGAAATTACAGAGAGCTATACAATGCATAATCAAGAGGCCTCTATAAAAAAACTAAATAAGCTTGTAGAGATGGGGTTTACTCTCTCAATAGATGATTTTGGTACAGGCTACTCCTCACTCTCTTATCTCAAAAAGCTCCCTGTAAAAAAGTTAAAGATTGATAAGGCCTTTGTTGACGATATAGAACGAGGTAAAGATGATAAAGCCATAGTCCAAGCTGTAATTTTGATAGCAAAAAGTATGCACTTAAGTATTATCGCCGAGGGTGTAGAGACCCAAAAACAAGAAGATTTACTTTTAGAGTACGGATGTGACCTTATACAAGGGCACCTATACTCTGAACCTCTTAGAAAAAAAGAGTTTGAAGAGTTTTTATCTTCTACCTCTTGATGAGTTACGAGAGTTTCTTCCGCCACCACCATTTCTACTACCACCACCGCGTGGCTTATTTCTAGCTCCACGGTTTCCGCCCATGTTTATAGGCTCCGCTTTTATTGACGGGTCTGGTTTAAAACCTTTTACCCACACTTTTGGAATATCTTTTTTAATCAGTTTTTCAATATTTGCTAAAAACTCATCCTCATCTACACAAACAAGTGAAATAGCTTCACCCTCATTTCCTGCACGACCAGTTCTCCCAATACGGTGAACATAATCCTCACTTACATTTGGAAGTTCAAAGTTCACTACATGAGGCAGTTGATCTATGTCTATTCCACGAGCTGCGATATCAGTCGCAACTAAAACGCGAACTTTTCCCTTTTTAAAATCATCAAGTGCTTTTATTCTTGCGTTTTGAGACTTGTTTCCATGGATTGCTGCTGCAGTAATTCCATCTTTATCTAACTGTCCAGTCAGACGATTTGCACCATGCTTAGTTCTCGTAAAAACTAAAACCTGTTTCCATTTTCCCTCATTTATAAGGTGAGTTAAAAGCTCGCGTTTACGTATCTTATCTACCGGATAAACAGCTTGTTTTACTATCTCACTTGAAGTATTTCTGCGAGCTACTTCTATGAGAGTTGGTGAGCGTAAAAAGCTTTCAGAGAGCTTTTTTATCGCATCAGAGTAAGTTGCTGAGAAGAGTAGCGTCTGTCTCTCTTTTGGCAGTACCGCTATAACTTTTTTGATATCATTTACAAAGCCCATATCAAGCATTCTATCCGCTTCATCAAGAATTAAAAAATCTACATTTGATAGATTGATAGTCTTTTGAGAGATGTGGTCTAGTAGGCGCCCTGGAGTTGCAACAACGATATCAATACCTTTACGCAGTGCACTGATTTGAGGGTTAATTTTAACGCCGCCAAAAATAACTGCTGACTTATAAGGAAGATGTTTTCCATAAAGTCTTACACTCTCTTCAACCTGTAGTGCCAACTCTCGTGTTGGGGTAAGTATCAAAGCTTTTACATGGTGTGCTTTTGTATGTTTAGATGGTTTTGCGCGACTGAGCAGTTCCAACATTGGAAGTGTAAATCCTGCTGTTTTTCCTGTACCTGTTTGAGCACCCGCTAAAATATCTTTTTTATTTAATATAACCGGTATTGCTTGGGCTTGAATAGGCGTTGGTGTATCATAGCCCTGTTCAGCGATTGCTTTTAAGAGGTGCTTGGATAATCCTAATTTTTCAAATGACATAAAAATCCTAATATGAATATGGATTCATAATAGCATAATTTATGGCTATTATGGATATAATTGCACAAATACAATTTAGGACACCTAATGTCAAGCAACTCTATAACTATCAAACCAAATAATCATCGCGTTTATCAATGTCCAACTGAGAAAAAAATTGAGCTTTTAAAAAAGATTATTTCTGAGAATGAAATAACTGATATTTTAATTGTTTGCTCAAAAGAACCCCAAGTTCTGATAGATGCTCTTGATAGCAAAAATATAAAAGTTATAGAAGATAGAGAGATGATTAAACTTCCTGAACTCAAATGTGAGATGCTTATCAGTTACGACCTTCCAATCAAAGCGATAGTCTATATGGCGAGGGTTGCAAAGGCTACTGCAAGTGCTATTTTAATGCTAGATACAAGTGAGCAAAAAGAGCTTTACCATACGGAGATGTTACTTGGACGTGCTATCAAACAAGAAGTCATTGAAGGTTTTGAATATCCTGTAGCTGAGAAAAAACCAGAGTCTGATAGACCTGCTCCTAAAAAAATGACAAAAGATCAAATCAAAGAAGTTGCGAAAAAACGTTACGATGAAAAAACGCAAGAGCCTAAAGAGAAAAAAGAGTACAAGCCTAAACGCGACTATGGTGATGAAGAGAAAAAATCGTATGACAAAAGTGGCAAGAAAAAAGATAATAAATTTTTAGGTTATGGTGAAGATGGAAAAGCTAAGTTTTCAGGAAAAAGTGGAGAGAGAAACCATCGTTATGATGGAAC
>JAYEMB010000115.1:0-3095 GCA_034717855.1 Campylobacterota bacterium | reverse complement strand
GCTAACTCTTTACTAACGCTAGTATGTAACAATACGGTTACAAAACAAGAGAATCGTTTTCGCTTTTAAGTGAAATGTTTCTTTTGAAAACAAAAAAAGGAAAGAAAAAAGATGAAAAAAATTACAACAGTAGTAGCATTACTAGGAACATTAACATTAGGTTTAGCAGCAGATGCTACAATAGATGCACAGATTGAAAAGATTCAAAACGCACCAGCTGCAGAGAAAGTTCAACTTATGAATGAGTTCAAACAAGAGCTTATGACTATGAAGCAAGAGCAGCGTCAAGAAGCAGTTGCTAAATTACAAGCGAAGATGCAAGCTACTGGTGAGATGACTAAAACTCAAGCTCAAGAGAGAAAACAAGCTAGAGTAGATCAAGCAGAAGCTACTGGTGAGATGGTTCGTACTCAACAGATGAATCAAAAGCAAGCAGGAAAGCAGATGATGGAAGGTATTATGAATGGGACAATACCAAATAATACAAATCAAAACGGTGGAAATGCTGGTGCTCAACCAAGTGTAACACTACCATAAGGTTTTAAATCACAGAGTCGTCTTTATGACGACTTTTTAATAGGAGAATAGATGAAAAAGAAAACACTTCTCGTAATATCAACTCTACTAACAATAAATTTACATGCTTATACAGATAATGATATGGATGGCGTTGATGATGCCATTGATAAGTGTCCAAATAGCCTCTTTACAGATTTAGTTGACATAAGCGGATGTAGTAAAGAGAGTCTGGTTTCTCCTCACAGATATGATTTTATCGTTGGAGTGAGTTACTCAGATTCTGATTACAATACTCTGAATGCAACAGACACCTTGGCAACATCTCTGCAGGTTGATTACTACTATAAACAATTTTCACTTCAAGCATCAACTTCATACTTTAAAACTGATGGTGGCGAATATAGTGATAGTGGTCTTTATGACTCTTTTTTAGGGGCTTCGTATAGATTAAACGCTATTGATAAGCTCTCTATCTCTATGAGTGCAGGTCTTATCTTGCCAACTTACGATACTGAACTCGATAACAACAATATGGACTATACAGCCTCTGTAAATCTAAGCTATCTAATTGATGACATGAATATTTTTGGTGGCTACTCACTTAGTTTAATAAACGACGATGATGTAGATTGGGTCGATAGCGATGGGAATAACCAATCTACAAAATACCAAAACACAAATGCTCTCAATGCTGGTTTAGGTTACTATCTTAGCAATAAACTCTACATGAGTGCCTCATATAGTATGAGTGATAGTATATATAGTGGAGTTGAAGATATAGAAACAGTGAATATTTATGGATACTACTCTATCGATAAGGATAGATTTTTTACTGCGAGTTACTCTAAGGGTTTAAGTGATAGTGCAAGTGATAACTACCTATCTCTGCGTTTAGGTTTCCTATTTTAAAGGTATAAATTGTGAGTAAACGCATACTACTTCTTGAAGATGATTATGAACTTGGAGAGACTCTCAAAGAGCTTTTAGAGTCTCAAAATTATGAAGTCGATTTAGTTGAGAGTGGTGATAGTGCTGCTGATGCTTCTTATGAAGGCGCATATGATTTGTATATTTTTGATATAAATGTTCCAGATATAAATGGACTAGAACTTCTGAAAAGTCTCAGAGATGCAGATGATAAAACTCCCGCTATATTTATTAGTGCCCTTGTAGATATGAACTCTATATCTAAAGGTTTTGAGGTTGGCGCTGATGATTATATTAAAAAACCTTTTTTCCCACAAGAGCTTCTCATCAGAGTAAACGCAAAGTTCACCCAAAGTAGTAGCAGTGAGATAGAGTTTAAAAATTTAAAATATTTTCCTTCAAGCAGAGAGCTATATATAGATGAAAAGATAGTCTCACTCGGAGAGGTGCAAGAGTGCATCTGCGACACTTTTATGAAAAACATAGGAAATGTACTCGATAAGTCAATACTTATGGATTGTTTGCAAAACCCGTCAGACACAGGACTAAGAGTCGCTATAAATAAGTTTAAAACCACAACAGGCTTAGAGATTAAAAATATTCGTGGCGTAGGATATATACTTGAAAAAAGTTGAACTTGAATCACTCATAAAAAGCTTCCTGCTTTTTTTCATATCACAAGCAGCTTTGTTGGGTGCTCTCTTTTTTATGGACTACAAAAAAGAGCTACAGGTACTCGATGACACAATATTTTCTGAGATGAGGATATGTAGTCTAAACCTAGAGTGTAGTGAGTTTGAAATTGCTTTTGTCCCAATAGACGAGAATAGACTCTATAAACTCTATAAAGATGAAAACTCTATCCGTTCATATTTTTCAATTCCTGGCTCTACGAAAAATAGTCTAAAAATATATCTTTTAAAAGATAGCTATAATCAAAAAATAGGTGAACTGCAACAGAGACTACTTTTAAACTTTTTTGCAGTTATAGCTTTTGCTCTTTTGCTCTCTTTTTTGTTTGCTATTTATGCTCTCTATCCACTTAAAAACGCTCTTAACCTGACAGAAGAGTTTATAAAAGATATACTGCATGATTTCAACACACCTCTCTCTACACTGCGTTTAAACACCCAAATGCTTGAAGACGAGATAGGTGAAAACTCTAAGATGAAACGCATACAAAATAGTGTTACAAACATTTTAAACCTACAATCAAATCTTCGCTCTTATCTCGATAACCACAGCTCCCAAAAAGAGGAGTTTAAACTAAGAGAACTCCTGCAAGAGAGAATATCAATGATAGAGAAAAATTTCAGAGCCTTAGAGTTTAGAGTTGAGGTAGAGGGTATCACTTTAAACGCCAACAAGAATGCCTTTACAAGAATTATTGACAACCTACTTACAAACGCAGCTAAATATAACAAAAGCGATGGAAAAGTAATTTTAAAAATAGAGAATAATATTTTGCAGATAGAAGATACAGGAAAGGGAATCAAAAACCCTTCAAAAATCTTTGAGAGATTCTATAAAGAGCAAGAGCGAGGTATAGGAATCGGTCTGCATATTGTTAAAAAACTGTGTGAAGAGCTAGAGATTAAAATAAGTGTTGATAGTATAGTTGGCAAAGGAACAATCTTTTATCTTAATCT
>JAYEMB010000114.1:0-3128 GCA_034717855.1 Campylobacterota bacterium | reverse complement strand
GTGAACCTTTGATGTTTTTATCTGCTAAATCTCCAGCGTCTGAACATAAAACTATATTTACCTGCTTGGAATGCTTTTTCATACTCATAAGAGATAAAACCATAGCCATTGCCTGAGTTTGTGGATCTCCAGAGTTAACTAGAACATTCAAACCTTTTGCTTGGTCTGCGTTTAAGAAACTTGGTGTTAAAAGTGTAGCTGCAAGTGCTACTGATGCAAGAATTTTTTTCATTATTTGATTCCTTTGTGGTTAATTTAAAGGAATTGTATCTTTTAAAGTATAGTTAAAACTTAATTTTAAAATTACTTGTAGCTATGCAGTATGTCTTACAAAAGAGTTTTTTTTACTCTTTTGTAAGTTGCTTAGGATTTTAAAAACTGATTTTTCTCAACATCAGAGAGGACTTTGGAAGACATCTCTTTTACGAGGTTTGCAACACTGTTCACTTCATCAGCTGTTGAGGCATTGGCTTGAGTTGAGTTGTCCACTTCCGAAATAGCAATATTTACTTGTGCAACACTACTGCTTTGCTCTTCGATACTAGCACCTATATCTGTAATAGATTGCGTTAAGATACTGATGTTTGTATTTATCTCAGTCAGAGATTTTTGAGTTCTTTCAGCTAGTTTTCTCACTTCATCTGCAACAACGGCAAAACCACGACCATGTTCACCTGCTCGTGCGGCTTCAATAGCTGCGTTTAGTGCAAGTAGATTTGTCTGGTCTGCAATATCGCCAATTATCTCTATAACACTTTTGATATCACTAGATTGTGCAACAACTTCTCTTGTTTTTTCTGCTGTATCTTCGATGGAGTGTGTGATTGTTTCCATCGATGCAGAAGTTAGTTCGAGTGAACTTGCTTGCTCAATTGTTGATTCACTGAGCTTGTGCATCTGCGTTTGAAGGAAGTCCGACTTCTCTAGTAACTCTGTTGATGTAGCATAAGAGTTGTTGAGTGTTTGAGTTATAGCATCACCAAGATGATTAATCCCCTCAACAACTTTTCTTGTCTCTCCTGTAACACTTTCATCCAACTCAATTTTATCGAGATAGTTATAGTTTGTATATTTATCTAAACCGTTTACTATGTCATTCATGATTTTTGACTGAGCTTCTAGCATTTTGTTAATAGTGTTTGCGAGAGTGTATATTTGAGGGTTTGCTGCCTGCGTTTTTACTCTACAGTTGAATTGCCCTTGTTCTACTTTGTTGAGAGTTAAAATCGCTTCACCAACACAGAGCATATCCTCTTCGGTGTCACTATTGATTTTACTAACGTTTGCGTTTACCATTTGGGCTATTTCAGCCATCTCATCAGAGCCGTCTATTTTGATTGGTTCTATAATATTTTTCTCACGATTGAGATAATCAAGAAACTGTTTAATACCAAAAGATATTTTTGTAACTGACTTTGAAATATCTCTACTTATGAAAAATGAGAGTAAGCCTGTTAGGAGGGTAACAATAAAAATACTTACACTAAATAAAATCAAAGCAGAAAGCTCATCAGTGTACTTGTCTGAAGCTTGCTTGGAGAGTGAGTTGGAGATATAGTCATCAACCTTTTTAAGCAGGTTTATTTTCTGGGTAATAGTGTCAAACCAGTGAGTTGCATCTACATTAAAGTCACCTGCGTTTTCTGCTGTGTTGTGAAGAATCTTTCTTAAGCGATTTACCTCGTTTATTGATTCACCCTGAAGAGTCTTCTCTTTAAATGAAATAACATCTTCAGTTGCTAAAGATGAGAAGCTACTCATATAAGAGTTTTGTTCAGATATAAGTGACTCTAGTTTTAGTTTTGCACCTGGAGCGAACTTGTTATTTGCAAAAGTCATACTCGCTACGGCTCTCTCTATTCCAGCTCTCTCTTTTGATTGTAAAAAGTTGTAATAGGCGATTGTAGAGTATGTGAGTTCACTATCTACAGCCTGTTTGGATGTTTTAGCGATAAAGTGCAGAAATAGTTTATGCATATTTGTGTAGTAAAAAATAGCATCTTTTGTTGCAATAGATTGAGATGAGACTTGAGTTCTTATACTCTCTATTTTATCGAGCTGTTGAAGTGCTTTATGAAGAGAGCTGTCTAAATCTTCAAGAAGCGTATCTCTAACAGCCGAAGAGTCTATAAAGCTTTTTAACTCATCTATTCTTTTGTCTGTATCGGCTACCTGTATAGGTAGTTTTTGGCTAAATGCCTTACCTTTAGAGCCTAGAAATCCAGCAGTCGCACCACGCTCTTTTTGTGATTCGTGTATAAACAGAGATACCTTCGCATCTAGTTTAGCAATAGTGTCAAAAGTATTATACGCATTTTTTGTTGCCATATGCTCAAGTATCAACATGAAAGAGATCGCAACTATGGCAGTCATAGGAATTATGACGCTTATGAGTAGTTTGTTTTTAATACTAATATGTTTCAAAAAGTTCATTATCTCTCCTCTCTTTTCATTTTTTCATATATCTTTTCATACTCTTCTACCTCTAGAGCTGAAGCCTTTCTTCTACATGAGACAAAGCCCTTAGACCCATCGCACGATTGAAAAGGGAAAACAGTTGCATATACCCAGTAGTAGCCGCCATTTTTCGCAAGATTTTTTACAAAACCTCTCCATTTTTGACCACTCTTTACACTCTCCCACAACTCCTTAAACGCAGCCTTTGGCATGTCAGGGTGTCTTGCTATGTTGTGTGGTTGCCCTAAAAGCTCTTCGATTGTATAACCTGAGTATTTACAAAATTCATCATTTGCAAAAGTGATTCGACCTTTTGAGTCAGTCTCTGATACTAAAAAATCTTTACTGTCTAATACCAACTCATTATTGTTAGGAATGGGCACTTTAAACTCCTTAAAATAGTCTGTTTTTTCTTCTATAAGTTTACTTGTAAGTAAATTAAAAAAGCTTGAAAAGTAACAAAATTTAATGTCATATTTGTAAGATAATTGCCCCAGTTTTGGCATTTTAGGATTATCATTGTATAATAACCGCTTATTGAAACTTAGGAAAAAGTATGAGACATTTTTTAACACTTAAAGATTTTACGAAAGAAGAGATACTAGAGATTGTAGATATTGGTCTTGAGATAAAAAAAGATTTAAAAGCTGGTATTTATAAAGATGAGTTGA
>JAYEMB010000113.1:3119-12996 GCA_034717855.1 Campylobacterota bacterium | reverse complement strand
CCGCCTCGGCTTACTTCAGCTTTTGTAAAACCAAAGTTCCCCGCAGGTGAAAACTCATAAGTATGTATTTTTTTTAAGTTTTCTATACTGCGTTTGTTTAACTTATTGCACTCAATATCTTCTACATCTAAAGCTTTTAAGATAGCACGTGATAGTCTTTTTGGAAGTGGAATCACTGAGCTCACAAGCTTTTTACTTGCGTTTACCAATTCTAAGATATTACTATTTGGCAAAAAGTTTATATTCAGAGTTCCTTTTTGCCAGTATAAAGAGGCTGAGAGAACTGCTGGTCCGCTTATTCCCTTGTGAGCGAAAAGTAAATCCTCTTTAAGTATTTTATCATTTACAGTTATATGCACATAACAGCTAAGTCCACTTAGCTCTTTCATCCAGAACTGATTTTTTTGCACTGTCATTCCTACAAGTGCAGGTGTAAACTCTTTTACTTTTATACCAAAACTTTTCGCGATACTAAGCCCTATCTCACTCGCTCCTAAGGTTTTAAAACTTTTTCCACCAGTTGCTACCACTATTTTTTTTGCTTTTAAAATTCCCTTTGACGTTTTTAATTCAAACAAACTATCTATCTTTTTGAGTTCTATTATTTCTCTATTTAAAAGAGTCTCACACTGCTGCGTTTTACTCTTTAAAATATTAATAACCTCAGCAGAAGAGTCTCTACAAAAATAGTATCTATCTTTTCTAATCAGAGGTTCAACACCATTCTCATGTAAAAACGCAAGCAAGTCATCTCTTGAAAAAACAGAAAGTGCATACTCAACCAACTCTTCATCACCATCAAAATTTTTTTCACTCACTTCAACATTTGTGATGTTGCACTTTCCACCACCGGAGATTTTTAGTTTTTTTGCAACCTTTTCATTTACATCAACTATTGCTACTTGTAATTTTTTATCTAAATGACTTGCACACATCAAGCCACTTGCCCCTGCTCCGAGGATTAAAACATCATATATTTTCATAAATAAATTATACTGTATAATGCTATTAAAATTAGATTCTAAATCAAGTTTAGAATGACGGACGTAAAAAATGAGTAATAAACTACATATAGTATCTCTTGGCTGTACAAAAAACCTTGTTGACACAGAGGTGATGATGGGTAAACTTCAAAACTTTGAACTCACAGATAACAATGAGGATGCCGATGTAATCATCGTGAATACTTGCGGCTTTATCGATGCTGCAAAAGAGGAGTCTATAAATACAGTTCTCTCTCTTCATGATGCTAGAAAAGAGGACTCTGTTTTAGTGATGGCTGGTTGTTTAAGTGAAAGGTATCAAGATGATCTTCAAACTCAGATACCTGAAGTTGATATCTTTACAGGTGTTGGTGACTATGATCATATTGATGAACTTTTGATAGAGAAAAAAAGTAGATTTTCTGATGAAGTTTATCTTATAGATGGAGCTGAACGTGTTGTTACAGGTTCCACTTACCACGCTTACATTAAACTCTCTGAGGGATGTAACCAAACTTGTAGTTTCTGTGCCATTCCATCTTTTAAAGGGAAACTCAACTCTCGTGACTTGGACTCTATCGCTAAAGAGGTTGAAGGGCTTGTAAAAAAGGGGTATTATGATTTCTCTTTTGTCTCACAAGACTCAAGCTCATACCTACGTGACCAAAATATAAAAGATGGCTTATCTCTTTTAATTCAAAGAATAGAGTTGATTGAAGGTGTTAAATCTGCAAGAATTCTTTACCTTTACCCATCAACAACAACTATCGCTTTACTAAAAAATATCGCTAAAAGTGAAATCTTTCACAACTACTTTGATATGCCTATCCAACACATAAATGATGATATGTTGCGTTTAATGAAACGCGGTTTTGGTAAAGATAAAACAGTAGAGCTTCTTCAATTTATGAGAGACCTGCCGAACTCTTTTGTCCGCACTAGCTTCATCGTTGGACATCCAAATGAGACTGAGGAGATGTTTGAAGAGATGTGCGAGTTTGCGGACTCTTTTGGTTTTGATAGAATTAACGTTTTTTCATACTCTGACGAGGAGACAACTTCTGCCTTTGACATGAGTGTAAAAATACCTGCTGAGCTTATAGCTGAGCGTGCACAAATCCTGGGCGACATTGTCGCAGAGGGAACAACAAAATCTCTTCAAGCCGAGGTTGGTAGAGAGATTGAACTCATCATTGATGGTGAAAGTGATGAGCATGAGTATCTACTCAGTGCAAGAAAAACTATCTGGGCTCCGGAAATCGATGGTGAAATATATGTAAATGATAGAACAAAAGATGAAGATTTAGAATTTGGAAAAATCTATAAAGCAAAAGTGACTGAACTTGTTGGAAATATTCTAACAGCTACTGTGGATAATGCTTAAAAGTTCCTCTTTAAAACAGCTACGAGCTAAAAAGAATCTACTTGCGTTTTCTGCGGGTGTGGACTCTTCCGCTCTCTTTTTTATCCTCCTTCAAAATAAGATAGAGTTTGATATTGCCATTGTAAACTACAACACTCGGAAGCAGAGTCAAGATGAACTTGCTTATGCTGAGGAGTTGGCTTCTGCTCACAAGCTTATCTGTCACTCACTAAACGCAGAGATGATTGAGAAAAACTTTGAAGCACAAGCCAGAGAGATACGCTATAGTTTCTTTGAAGAACTTATAGCAAAACATCAGTATGAGAACTTAATAACTGCTCACCATTTAGGCGATAGGTTTGAGTGGATGTTGATGCAGTTTTGTAAAGGTGCGGGCTGTGCTGAACTAACAGGTATGCAGGAGCTGCAAAAGCGAGATAACTATACTCTTGCTCGTCCTCTTTTACATCTTGACAAACAAGAGCTACTTGCGTTTTTAGAGACAAATAGGCTCAAGTATTTTATTGATGAGAGCAATTTAGACAGAGATATTAAACGCAACTCTTTTAGACATAACTACTCTAGCCCTCTTTTAGAGAAGTACCTTAGTGGCATAAAAAAAAGTTTCGAGTATCTTGATGAAGATAGAGATATTTTAATAAATGAAGTAGAGATACATAGAGTCGGCGAGTTTGCATACTTTAAAAGTTCAAAAAACATACGAAACGATATATTTACTCTAGATAAATATCTCAAATCAAAACAGTACATGCTTAGCGCAAATGAGAGAGAACTTTTAAAAAATGAAACAACGCTTGTGGTCGGAAGAAAGTTTGTCGTAAATCAGGAGTTTGATTTTGTTTTTATAGCTCCATTTACAGAGTTCAAAGTTATGCCAAAAGAGTTTAAAGAGAAGATGCGACTTCTAAAAATAGAACCTAAACTAAGAACTTATCTCTTTGATAATGAAGATGCAGCTAAAGTAATTACTCAACTTCTTTCTTAGTTGCGTTTTGCTCTGTATTCACGCCATAAACCTTCATAGTAAAGCTCGACTTTATCATCTCCGAATCCCGCTTAAAGTTTATAGGAAACTCCACAGCTATTATCCAGTCACTCTTGTTTATGGCATCCAAAAAATCATAAAAACTTTTAGGCGAACTAATCTCTGAAGTAGTATTTACCTCATAAGAGACAAATTCATCTTCAGCAGTAGATGCTGAAAGTTTAGAGAGTTGCAGAGAGGAGAAGTAGTCTCTGTGCTGCTTCTCAAATCTATACTGATTAAAAGTAGTGTCAAACGCAGTGATGAGATGTCTATTTTCAACTTGAAGTTCTTTGAGCTTCTCTTGAATTTCATCATGAAAGTTTTGATATCTTCTAAGCTCTCTAGACTCTTTTTTATAGACAAGTCTATCTTCTCTATACTCTTTTCCTTTAGGAATTAAAACAGCAAATGAAAAAATCATCACAAAAATAAGTAGAAACATTAATATCGAGAGAAGATATATGTGCTGACGGGAAATACTAATCTTCACTATCTCTCTCCTGTGACAGATTTAACTCTTCGTCAATATAATTTGTTGAAACAAAACGCAGCCATCCATTTTCTGCTGGATGAAAACTACTGTATGTTCTATGAAATATAGAACGCAGTGGTGCTTGAAGCATAAAGTTATATACATCCTTATTTGGAGTCACTCCATAAAGTATCAGACCATTCTCTAAAAGTTTTGCTTCAGAGAGTGTTATACGCTGAGGAACCAAATCAAATAGGTTCGTAATAGAGTCTTTTAAAACTGTATTTTTTGTATATACTTTTTGCGCTAAAAGAGCCTCTTTTTCTATAAACGCAATTTGGGACTTCATTTTTACGATATTTTCCTCTAACTCTGACTGAACGACTGCAATCTCATTCATATCTTCAACATAGTTATAGTCTCTTATAAGAAGAAAAAAGTATGTCATAAAAAGCATAAATAGTGTAATCGTAAAAAAAGTCACAAGTAGCTGTATCTCTTTTGTTAAAGCACTTTTATGTCTGGGAGTTATATAGCTGTATTTCATATACCGAGCTCCAAACGCGTAAGTTCTGCTACTTCAACACCTAGTTCCAAATGTCTAACATAGACACTCAAAAACATCTCCTCTTCAAGATAGCGTTTGAGTTCACTAGAGACACCAACACTATCAGCAACATAGATATTTTCTATAAACTGGCTCTCATATTTTTCATCTTTATAAAAACGGTTTATTGCACTTTGAATAAGTGTGTATCTATGATAATCTTCATTAAAAGTATCTTCACTCTCTTGTGCTGGCTCTTCCTCTTCGTGATGAAACTCCTCTTCAACATCCTTGTTCTCTGAGAACTCATCAATCTCTTCAAGTGAATCCAAGTCTTCAATATCATTCAAATCATCAAACATCTCACCGCTATCTACAACATCTACATCTTCTAAGTCTATCCCGTCATCTTCGAAATCTAATATATCAGAGGAGTCATCCATCAAAAACTCATCATTTTCGTGTGAACTTTCCATATTTAAGTGCTGCGCAAATAGAAGTTCGGAGTTATCAAAAACCCCAAGAGAGACAAACTCATCTTGCACTAAAATATACATAGCAAGATTTGTATCTATCTTATCTTTAAAAAAGTTACTGAGCAGACTAAATGGCGAAAAGACAAAATCCACACCAGTCTCTTTATATCTTCTTTCTATCTCATAAAGATCAGATTTTGATGTGTAGTATGTCCACTTTTTATCATGACACTTGTACTCACTTGCACTTACATCGTAGTAGTATGAGAGCTTATTTTTAGAGCAGGTAGGCAGAGCACCCTGAGATGATGACATATCTAAAATTGATATATAAAAAAATGGTGACTCTCGTGTGTATGAGGTGATAAAACTAAGCATCTCTTCACTCATCTTTGTTGTAGTAAAGTTGTTTTCTATATTATCCACAACATCATTTTTTGAGCACAACTCTATATATACATCAGTAGATGTACTTCTCACAACAATATTAACCAATACTTTTTGATAGATAGATTCAAAAAACTTAGAAAGCATTACTCATCTACTCCACAAAGTGGATGTGCTTTGTTATAGTTTTGTTGTTTCAATGCACTTCCTAATTTAGTATATATTTGTGTTGTTGCCATGGATGAGTGACCAAGCAACTCACTGACATCGACAATAGGAGCTCCACTATTTAAGAGTGAAGTCGCATACGAGTGTCGAAGCTGGTGTGGTGTTACCTTTATCCCAACTTTTTTGAAGACTTTAGTAACGATATATCTTAGACTATTTTCGCTTAATCTTTCGCCATTTTTTTCAAAAAGGAATTTTTTTACCACAAAAAGAGACAAATATTCATCCAAAACCTTCTTTGTAGAGGTGATTAGAGGGAGGTCTCTCTGCTTATTTCCTTTACCTGTAACTCTTATCCACTCTTCACTTATATCTTCTACTTTTAGAGAGGACAACTCCGATATACGAAGCCCTAATGTATAAAGCATTATTATAATCAACTTCTCTTGCAACTCTGCGTTTTGGAGTGCTTCAAGTATATGCTGATGTGAAATCGGTTTTGGTAGTGTTTTAGCCACTTTGACACTATCGTCTGATTGTAAAACGCACTTCACTCCATTATCATTCAGATACTCACAAAAACCTCTCATTGCACTCAGTTTTTTTGAGATTGTTTTTGCGTTTAAGTGGGCTATTTTTATGCGGTAAGGCATTAGGTTTATGGTTACAAGGGAGTTTTCTTCTACTGTCTCTACAGATAAGAGTGCTTCTTTAATAGACTCATCATAGCTTTTTATAGTAAGGTCAGAGTAGCCTCTGAGCTTCTCTAGTGATTCTAAGTAGGCACTTCTGTGCTTATCTATCGACTTTTTCAAGGAGTTGCTCAAAACTTTTATGATGATAGGCAGCATCTTCCACCAAGTCCGTATCAGTAATAACACTAGGAGCCAACTTAACGTAAGAGTCAACCACAATCTTGCTCATTATTTTAATCTTCGCTCTATCAGCATCTGTGATACTATCATGCTTTGCAATCTCATTGATTTTTACCATATAACCTCTAGCCATGTCGATGTACTCAACATACTTTAGAGATGTTTTAGACTGAGCCATAATAGTTGAAGCCATACGGTTATACACATCAAGACTAAAGGCTTCATTTGCAAGAGTATAAGCTTCATCATACTCCCCAATTTCAAAGTAGTACTTTGCCTGAATAGATTTTTGGTAAGATGGGTTGATTAGAACATAGCCACCCATTATAAGTAGTAAAGAGAGAGCTATCGCTGGAATTGTAATTTTAACATTCATGCTTTAATAACCCCTTTTTAAGCAGTGTTCGTGCCTCTTCAAACTCACTCTCACGAATATCTATCAAATCACTGATGTAGTAGTTAATTGTACCAAAAGGTTTTGGAATTACAAATTTATCCCAAGAGCTAAGCTGCCAATATTTACTTGGCTTAATCTCTACAAGAGTCACTTTTACCTTAGCTTTTTGAGCCATCACTATGATACCATCACTAATCTCATGTCGTGGACCCTTAGGACCATCTGGTGTTATTCCTAAGTCATATCCATTTTTAAGCTCTTTAATAGACTGTATCAAAGCCTTTGCCCCACCTCTAGTACTCGAACCTCTAATAGTCTCAAAACCAAAAAAGTTTAGTGTCTTAGCGATTAAGTTACCATCAAAGTGTTCTGAGATTAAAAGTTTTACATGAGGGTTTTTTCTGTATTTAGTGTACGCGTAAGGAATCATCAAAAGTTCACCGTGCCAACAAGCCATAATAAAAGGCTCATCTCCTAAATTCTCAGGAGCATGGAACTTTTTTTTATTTGTAAGGCTGATGAGGCGTATGAGAAGTGAGCCAAGTAGTGGCACAAAGATAAGAGCAAGTCTGCGGCTTAATTTTTTAAGCAACTATCTCGCCTGTTAAAATAGTTCTTCCAAAAGAAGTGATTTTAACATCTCTAAACTCTCCAAGTAGTTCTTCTGAGCCTTTCACTTTTATTAGGATGTTATTATCGCTTCTACCCGCTACATAGTTATCTTTGTTAAGTGCTTCAAAGTAAACGCGGTATATATTCCCAACTTGAGCACCATTTTTCTCATCTATGATTTCATTGTTGAGCGATTGTAAAAAACTGAGTCTATCAGAACCCACTTCATCATCGACTGTATTTGTAAAGTGCTCCGCTTCAGTCTCAGGACGAGAAGAGTACTTAAAAGAGAAAATCTGATCAAATTTAACTTTTTTCATAACATCAATTGTATCTGCAAAATCTTCATCACTCTCACCAGGAAACGCAACTATGATATCTGTAGATATTGTAGCTTCAGGGCACTCAGTTTTGAGTTTTTCAACACGGTTTAAAAACCACTCTTTTGAGTAACCGCGTTTCATATCTTTTAAAATTTTTGTTGAACCACTCTGGAGCGGCATATGCATAGATTTACAGATTTTAGGATTACGGGCAAACTCTTCTATAAACTCATCATCCATATGAAAAGGGTGTGGGGAAGTAAAGCGGATACGCTCTAGTTTTTCTATCTTTGAAAGACGACGAAGCAGTTCTGTGAAGTTTACTTTTTCACTGTCACCAGAGAAACGGCGACCATAGTTGTTAACATTTTGACCTAAAAGAAAGATCTCTTTAGCGCCGCTATCAACTATTTTTTGAGCCTCTTGAATGATTAAGTTATCCGGAATTGATATCTCTTCACCACGAGTTTTAGGCACTATACAAAAAGTACAAGCCTTGTCACAGCCTATAGAGATGTTGATAAAACCCTTGTATGGAGAAGTACGAAAGTCTTTAAACGCAAACTCACTCTCATCATAGTTTATATCTATCTCAACTGCTTTATTTTTATGTAAAACTTCACTAATTTTAGATACATTTCTCGCACCTAAAACGAAGTTAACATAAGGGGCACGATCAATTATCTCTTGACCAAGGTGTGAAGCCGTACAGCCACAAACACCTATCTTCGCACCCTTTTTCTTCTTTTTGTTAAAGCCACCAAGTTCACTAAAAAGTTTATGAACTGGTTTTTCTCTAACAGAACAAGTATTTATCAAAATGAGGTCAGCTTCTTCAAGAGTTTCTGTAGTCACATAACCCTCTTTCTCTCGTAGCTCTGCAATCATATGCTCAGAGTCACGAGAGTTCATAGCACAACCGAGTGTCTCGATAAATAACTTATTACTCATAAAGCTCTCTTTAGTTTACGATATGAACTTGGTACATGTATTCATTATCTGAAAGACCAAATTTTACTTCGCTCATATAAAAACTCTTACCTTTTGCTTCAAAGTGATCTTGAAGTTCTAGTAAATCTTTGTGAGAGTTATCTCTATCGAAATAAAAAATAATGCTATCCTCTTTCTCAACACTAGCCTCAATCTTAGCTAGTTCAGCTTTTTTAGGTTTTGCATCTATCTCTGTTCTTGCGAATTTTAAATTCATAATTGTATATCCTTGATAATATAAAAGTACTGCATTATAGTTAAAAAGTACTAAAAAGCTAATTAAAGATGTTTTTAGTAGTTCTTGAGTATAATTTCATACTTCATAAGAAATCCCCCAATTATTATTATTTATTTTTTGTGAAACAACCTTAACAGAGGCATTATAATGGAAAAAATTTTAGATATTGCAGAAGCAATTGCACATGAGAAGGGTCTTGAACCAGAAAAAGTTTTAGAAGCTTTAAAGACTGCGTTTGTACAGACTGCAAAAAGAGTAATAGACAGAAACTTCGCTTTTGAAGCGCAGATAGATGATGAGACGAAGAGTATTAAAATTGTTCAAACTATCACTGTTGTAGCTGATGAAGATGAGAGACTTCTAGATGAAGAGTTAGCACCTGCTTACATCTCCATCACAGATGCTAGAGAGTACGATGACCAAGTTGAGCTAGATGACCAACTTCAAATTGATCACAACCTTGAAGATCACGGTAGAACTGGTGCATCTCAGCTCCACCGTGAGATTGAGTACCATATACAAAGACTTGTAGAAGATGAACTTTTTAACAAGTACAAGTCAAAAGTTGGAACTCTTGTAAGCGGTCGTGTGACTCGTGTTGACTCTCAAAACTCTACATACATCGAAGTAGATGAAGTACGTGCTGTACTTCCTATGAAAAGCCGTATCAAAGGCGAGTTTTTTGATGTAGGTGACCATATAAAAGCTGTTGTTCGTCGTGTAAATATGGACAAAGAAAACGGTATTCAGATAGAACTTTCTCGTACTACTCCTAAGTTTTTAGAAGCGCTTTTAGAGCTTGAAGTTCCTGAAATTGCAGAGGGTACAGTTATCATCGAAAAAGCTGCTCGTATTCCGGGTGAGAGAGCTAAGATAGCAATACTTAGTACTCACCCGCAAGTTGATGCTGTTGGTGCAACTGTTGGTGTTAAGGGTGTTCGTATAAACGCAGTAAGTGAAGAGCTAATCGGTGAGAACATTGACTGTATAGAGTACAC
>JAYEMB010000113.1:0-3019 GCA_034717855.1 Campylobacterota bacterium | reverse complement strand
AGTTGTCCCATTCCCTCTATTCCAAAAATAGACTCCAAAATAACACTACCACCAATAAGTCCTGGGAGAGAGAGTCCCAAGAGTGTAATAATCGGGGGAAGCAGGTTTGGAAGTATATAAAAACGCAGTAGTTCCTTTTTACTTACTCCTCGTGAGAGTGCAAAATAGTAATAATCACTCTTTAGTATCTCTAAAGTCAGTGAACGAATATAGATTATCATGCTACCTAAACCAACAAATATCATAACACCAATAGGCAGAGTCAAGTGCCAAGCCATATCTAAAATATTTGCAAAACCAGTTTTCTCTTCTATTGAGTGAAGTCCAGCTATAGGAAACCAGTCCAAATTTAAAGAGAAAAAGATTATAAACAGAAGTGCTAAATAAAATGATGGCATTGAGAAAGAGACTAAAGAGATTTGACGGATAATATAATCACTTTTTTGCTCATAATTTAGCGCTGCTTTGATACCAAGATAGAGTGATATAACAAATACTGCGATAAGAGCTGTGATATTCATCACTAATGTCACGGGAAGTCTCTTTAGTATCTCAGAACTCACATCCTGACCACTTACAAAAGAGACTCCGAAGTTTAGGGTTGCTATATTTATAACCCAGTCAACGTACTGCTGAGTTAGTGACTTATCAAGTCCATAGACAGCTTTTAACTGCGCTACAACTTCCTCAGTCATATTAGGATTTAGCTCACCCGCTGCTAAAAAACTGTTTGGTGCTGCATGAATTGCTAAAAATGAGATAATAGATATGAGAACTAGCATAAAGATTATGTAAAAAAGTTTTTTGATTAGTTGTGGCATGTGGGAATTATAGCGAAATTAAAGAGATTGAGAAATATCTCCCCCTACAAAACAGGAAAAGGGGGAAGATAATTTAAATAAAAACTAGAATGAAGTTGTGTAAGTTAAAGCAAATACAGAATCTGAATTATCAGCAGTAGTATCTGCATAAGTTAAAGAGAGGTCACCTTTAATTGATTCAAAAGGCATACCGACTGTTGCACTATAGTAATCATCACCATAATCACTATCTAACTGAAGACCATATGCTGCACCAACATAAGCTGCACCAAAATCATAATCAACACCAGCTTCAATAATTGTGCTATCTTCATCTAAATCAAGTACACCTTTATATAGAGTACCACTGAATGACAATGCATCAATTGCGTAACTTGCACCTAAATAAAGTTCACCCCACTCATCCATCACGTAATCTTCATTAACATTATCAGTATAAGTATAAGCTACAAAACCAGCGTCAATTCCTATACCTGAAATCTCTGTTGCATAACCAACTGCTAAATCAAACTCAGCACCACTACTTAAGCTAGTTCCCCAGATACTTGCATAAACACCACTTTCATGTTCTACTGCTAATGTTGCTTGAACAGCTGCCATATCATTAGTTAGAGATGTACCTCTCCATAGTGCATTACTTGTTACTGTAGCATCTCCAGAAAAAGATATACCTTCTGCTGCTAAACTTGAAGCGATAACCGCTGCTGCTAAACTAAGTTTAATAAATTTCATTTTATTTCCTTGTAATATTTTTGTTGAGAGTATTATGTCGTATTATTGAGTGGTTTGAGGGGAGTAGATGATTAAAATTTAATCATCTATCTGTTTATTTATAATTCGGAGCTTAATGAAGCTATCTATTTATTTTCCAACTCTTGTGCATAATCAATCATCGTACAAAAATGCTCTGCATAGAGTGCAGCACTACCGACTAAAACGCCATCCACATTTTTGAGCGCTAAAACTTCTGCTGCGTTTGTAACCTTTACACTTCCGCCATACAGAAGTGGTGCGCTAGATTTCTCTTTCAAGTCTGTGTGGATATTCTCAATATCTTCAAGAGTTGGAGTAAGTCCTGTACCTATCGCCCAAACTGGTTCGTAAGCTATTATGAGATTCTCATATGAAGTGTCAATACCCTCATATTGAGCAGAGATATAGTTCATCATCTCATCATTTGAAGCTTCACGTTTTTCTAGTGGCTCACCAACACAGTAAACTATTTTATAACCTAACTCTTTGTAAAAGTTAAATTTAGCCACTAACTCATCCTGCGTTTCACCCAAGACATGACGACGCTCACTATGTCCAATAAGAATGGTTTTAATCCCAAACTCATCTAACTGCTCTGTACCTATTTCACCTGTAAAAGCTCCATTTTCAGTTGGATATGCGTTTTGTGCTCCAACGATAACTTTTCCATTGTGACTATCTAAACTAGACATTGCAGGAAAGACTAAAACCTCTTGAGAGAGTCTGTTCTTATCGAGATGAGTTTCTAGTTCTTTAATGTATTGACTTGTCTGTTTGCGAGTAAAGTTAGTTTTTAAATTTGCTGCGATAATCATAGAATAGCCTTTATTGAAATTTTTATCTCCATGCCAAGCATGGAAAAGAAGGTGAAAGTGTAATTACTCAGGAACTATAAGTGGCTCCACTCCTGGAAGGATTTTTCCCTCAAGTAGTTCAAGAGATGCTCCACCACCAGTAGAGATAAAGCTCATCTCTTCATCAACGCCAACTCTTTGAACCAAATCAGCAGTATCACCACCACCAACAACAGTTGTAGCGTAAGAGTCTGCAACAAAGTGAGCTATTTTAGATGAGCCACGAGCAAATTTTTCCATCTCATACACACCCATAGGTCCATTCCATAAAACTGTCTGAACATCATTGAGACCTTCACGGTAAAGTCTTACAGATGCTGGCCCGATATCAAGCCCCATCCAGTTATCTGGAATCTCTTGAGCTGTAACAATCTTACTTACTGCATCCGCTGCAAACTTCTCAGCCGCAATAACATCCACAGGAAGATAAAACTTAACACCAAGTTTTTTCGCTTCATCCATAACTTTTTGAGCATCTTCAAGCAGGTCATCTTCAACTAAAGATGCACCAATGTTATAGCCCATCTGCTTTAAGAATGTAAACGCCATTCCGCCACCGATGAAAATTTTATCAACACGTGGAAGCAAGTT
>JAYEMB010000112.1:0-13015 GCA_034717855.1 Campylobacterota bacterium | reverse complement strand
AATATATGTTAAACACTTAGACAAGCGTATATTTTGTGAACTTAAAAATAGATATAAAACAATGGGGAAATATTTGTTGTGCGGGGAGTATGCAAGAGTTTTAAATTAGTGTAAAATCTAAGATTTAAGACACTAATTTAGTAAACTCTATTTATTTCTAATCTCTATAAAGATAATTTCTTAATCTCTTTAGCCATATCTTCGAAATCTTTATCACTGTATTGTGCAACTTGTGCTTCCATCATCGCTCTTAATGGTCCACCGTACTCTTTTCTTTTATAAGCTTTTAAAACTTCTGCAATTTCAACTTCATCCATGTGAGCAACAACTTTTGAACTACTGCTTAATGCTTTAATCTCAAAGTTAGCACCATGACAACCTGTACATTTACTAATATTATAACCTGCAAATAAGTTTGAAAACGCTAATAGTGTAATAAGACCAAATATAATTTTTTTCATTTTTAATTCCTTTTTCAATTGAGTATACATTTTTTGTATGGCAGAATTATAGTAATTGTTTGTTAGCAAAATGTTAGCAAGGGTAATCAAAAGTTAACAGACTTATTTATGATTTGTAAGTTTAGTTGAGTATAATTTCACAAAAATATATATCGGAGAATCAATGGGATTAGCAATAGGTCTAGTAGGACTTCCAAATGTAGGTAAATCAACAACTTTCAATGCACTTACAAAAGCACAAAACGCAGAAGCAGCAAACTATCCATTTTGTACAATAGAACCAAATAAGGCGATAGTTCCAGTTCCCGATAAACGCTTACATGAATTAGCAAAAATCGTTAGCCCTGAAAAGATTCAGTACTCAACTTTAGACTTTGTAGATATTGCAGGGCTTGTTAAAGGTGCATCAAAAGGTGAAGGTTTAGGGAATAAATTTTTATCAAATATTCGTGAAACTGAAGTTATTTTACATATCGTAAGATGTTTTGAAGATGAAAATATCGTTCATACCGAGGGAAGCATTGACCCACTTCGTGATGTTGAGATTATTGAGACTGAACTTATTTTAGCAGATGTTGAAGTTCTATCAAACAGAATGGATAGACTTAAAAAACAGGCTAAAGCAGATAAAGGTGCTAAAGCAGCATTGGAAATGGCTGAAGAACTTTTAGAGTTTTTAGGTGATGGAAATATGGCAAGAAACTTTCCTCACACAGATAGTGATATCTATCAACAGCTAAATCAAGAAGTTAGATTTTTAACTGATAAAGAGATTATGTATGGTGCAAATGTTGATGAAGAGGGTCTTGATGATGAAGAGCAAGAGGCTGGAGATAATGAATACGTTACAGCATTAAAAGCTCACGCAAAAGAGAACAACTGTGAGTTAATCAAACTTTGTGCTAAAGTTGAAGAGGAATTAGTTGGCCTAGATGAAGAGGAGGCAACTGAGTTTTTAAATGAGCTTGGAATTGCTGAGTCAGGCCTTGAGCAGATCATCCATAAAGGTTTTGAGAAACTTGGTCTTATGAGCTACTTTACAGCTGGTGTAAAAGAGGTTCGTGCTTGGACTATCAAACAAAACTCAACTGCACCACGTGCAGCTGCTGCAATCCATAACGACTTCGAGAAGGGTTTTATCCGTGCAGAGGTTATCGCTTATGATGATTATATCGAGTGTGGTGGTGAAGGTAAGGCTAAAGAAGCTGGTAAAATGAGATTAGAAGGTAAAGAGTACATTGTCCAAGATGGTGACGTTATGCACTTTAGATTTAACGTTTAACTATTAATACTCTCTACACTCCTAGTTTACTGCGTTTTCAAGCAGTGAACTAGCTACTTCAAACTTCTTAAATATTTCAAACTCTTTATTGATTAAAGTCATGACAAGAGTTCTACTATTGCAGTATACTCCGTGCATGATAGTTGAAATAAAAATAAATACAGACAAATTAAACTGGCGCGAACGCAACAAAGTAAATCTCACTCCTCATGAGTACTTAAAAAATATAGATAAGATTGAATTTAGTATGATTGCAGATAATGACAGACCCTACCTTCAAGATGCAGGTATCTATAACCATGAGGAAGAACACGATATGTTTGCTCTTAGGCTTAGGATTAATGCCGGTCGTATCTCATCTGAACAGCTTCTCTTTATTGCAAAGATTGTTAAACGCTATAACCTAGATATTATCTTAACTGCACGTGCTCAAATGCAACTGCATGGACTTGACTCTTATAATGTACTAGAAGCATGGAAGGAGCTCAACGAAAATGGCATCTCAACAATGCAAACCCTTGGAGACAATGTAAGAAATATTGTTACTGATGTTTACGATGGTCGAGGAGAGTATGCAGAGATAGAAACCTATCCATATATAGAGCAGATGCAAGAGTACATCTTAAACAAACCAAGGTTTATAGGCTTGCTTCCTAGAAGAGTCTCTGTTGGTATTAGCGGAAACAGAGCCAACCTGAGCTCCTTTTTCGCAAATGATATCTTTTTTGGTCTGGCTGAAAAAGATGGAGTCAAAGGGTTTAATGTTTATCTTGGAGGCAGAAGATCAGAACTGGCTCAAGATATAGATGTCTTTTTAAAACCAGAACAGGTTGTAGAGTACTTTATCGCTGTTATCGAGGCCTTTCACGAACATGGTTTTAGAGGTACACGTGGTAAGACTAGACTCTTTTTCTGGCTTGAAAAAGAGGGAATAGAAGGTGTTAAAGCACTTATTGATAAAGAGCATACTCTCTCATATCAAACAGCAGGAACTTTACTACTCCAGAGATATGAGAGAACTACTCCTACTCGCCTCAAAGATGACTCTTTTGTTTATGTATATCACACAGATTTTGCACGTGTCGATGCAGATACCTTTATAAAACTTGCAGAGTTTGCACAGCAACACAAGGCTGAAGTGCGTTTAGGTATAGACCAGCATATCTATTTTCTAGGACTTAAAACTCCCGTGACTCCTTTTGAGAATCCTAACAGTGTATCAACAATTTCAGCTTGTGCAGGAAATGAACACTGTAATTACTCTTTTTGGCACATAAAAGATGACACCCGATACTTGCCACTAGAGCTGATAGAGAAGCACAACATAATCGTAGGGTTTTCAGGATGTATAAAGGGGTGTGGAAAACATGAACATTGTGACATTGGTCTGCTCGGTATGGGAACAGGCTCTTACGGAACCTACAAAGAGGCTGCAAAGATTTTCCTTGGAGGTGAACATACCTTTGGTCATAGTATGGCTAGATATTTAAATCTTTTAGTTCCAAAAGAGGAGCTCAGTAGCTTTTTAAAAGTGATAATAGAGGAGTTTGAACAGAGTGAGTATGATGAGTTTGAAGTTTTTAGTACAGAGATTTTAAACACTTATAGTGCAGACTTCTTATCTCTATGGTTTTTAGCTAAATTGAGCACTAAATCTGAAGCTCTTCTTCAAAAAAACGGAGAAGTTTTAGAAGACAAATGTACTCAAAAAGAGAAAGAGATTTTGAGTAAAAGTTTCAACACTCTCATTCCTGAAACAGACTTCAAGAGTTCAAGTGAGATCTCTAGAGTCAGTAAAGTTTTATGGAAAAAAGAGGACTAATAACTACTTATACTACTTTAATTTAATCTATAGTAAAATGAACCGATATAACACTAACTAACATTTTAAAAGGAACTTATTATGGAGTTAAAGTACGTCGGTCCAAAACCTATAATCTCTCACACCGGTATCGAGTTTGACAATAACAAAGAGGATAAGTTTGCTTATTTAAATATTGTTTTACAACTTTTAAAAGCTCTTGATCATGACTATTTTGAGGATAAAACATATAATTATGAAGTAAATACCAATAGGTACACCAATGAAGAGCTCTCTAGAGAACTCAAAAAGTATTGTCCAGAGATGGAAACTATGACAAATAAAAGAAATCATAATGTAGAAGATCAGATAAAGCACTCTTTACAAAGAGCAAAAGAGAGTGAGACCTTAGATGAAGAGAGTAAAAAAGTTCTTACCAAAAATATTATGATGATGCATGACTACTTAGCTCAACGCTCTGTAAACAAGAGTGTTTACTACTGTGCTATTGAGGCTTTGGCTGAACTACTAAAAAAAGACCACATTGACCATATTATTGTACCAATGTTTCAAAAATATGCTCATGTTCTGCACTCGGTACAAGGTGTACTAAGAGAACAGAAGTTTCCTATCGACACAAAACTTGACATCTACCAAGAGGATGGAAAACTACTTGCTAAACTGCAGGTTATAAACATAAGCTAAACAAGTTTAGCTATTGTTTGTCCAAACTTTACATTATCGCCTGCGTTTACATCTACTGATAACATATCTTTCTCAGCCAATATTATAATAGTAGAGCCCATTTCGAAACATCCAAAGTCATCACCCTTATCTAAAAACATATCTTTAAACTCATAAGCTTGTGGAGTTGTAGCCACTGCGTTTGTCTGAATACGTGGTTCAAAACCAACTTGCATCACACCAACATTTAGTGCACTTACTAAAACCATATAAAATCTTTTACCTGATGTAGTCTCACATAGGATAACAACTCTCTCATTCTCTATAAAAAGATTCACTCTCTTTTTGAGTGAAGGCATATTTACAGGGTAAAACTTACCTGGAATGTGTACCGCTTTTATTACTTTTAGATTTGTAGGAATATGATAACGGTGGTAATCTTTAGGAGAGAGGTAACAGTTTACAAATGTACCATCGTCTATGATACTTTTCTCATCCTGAGTAAACTCATCTCCGATGAAATCAGCACACTTATATCGCATCCCTTTGATTTGAAGTGCATAGTCATCTGTGATTGTGCCCGTCTCAGAGATTAAAGAGTCACAAGGAGATATAAAATCTTCAGCCTCCAATGAATACTTTCTATCTTCTTTTAACTTTCTAGTAAAAAGAGCATTCAAACTCCTATATGTACTTGGGCTATGAAACTCACTCATATCTAGCCCCATCAGACCTACATAGGAGCTATTTATAAATTTCTGAATCCACCGTGGAAACTCTTTACTTGCAAACTTTCCAAAACCTTGTGAAATTCCTGATGTTATATGTCTTTTTTGCATTATCTCTTTTTCCTATATTCATTTATTTTTTTCTTTGCTATCTCTTCGATAAGCACAGTCGCATATGAGCCTTTTGGAAGAGTGAAGTTCATCTCATACTGAGCTTCAATCGGGTTAAAACGCCCCTCTACATCAGTTGGATATACCCAAGCATATCGCCTTGCACCATCTGCGTTTATCTCATCATCAAAATCTTTTTCAATCTCGCCTGCTGTATTAGAAGCGACTCTTACTTTTTTCCCGCAAAGAAGTCCAGTAACACTGATGTCTCGCTCATTAAACCTTTTAAAATCTTCTTCAGTTGCTTCAAATTCAAAAAGCTTACCCTTTGGATAATGCTCCATAATATCACCACTTATGAGTTTAAATGGATGCTTTTGAGCTTTCATCTTTTTAACTTCATCATTTGGCATATTTAGCAGCGTTTCTATCTCTTTAGCATCGAAACTACTCACAAGTGAGTTTATCTCTAAACGACGACTAAGCCATAAGTTAAAAAGGTGACTCTGATAAGAGTTTATAAGTAGCTTTTTTACTCTTGGGTTTCTCTCTCTAGCTTCACCTTTTGCAAGTTTTTCACCAAGTATATGATTATCTCCATCATTTCCAAAACGCTGGTAACCAAAAAAGTTTGGCATACCTGTATCAGAGATATTTTTTAGAGCCTCATCTATCTTCGCAGCAGAGGTCGGATTCACTTTTTTAACTTTTATATAGAATCTATTACCCTTAAGGTGCCCTATTCTAATCTTGTTGTTATGATAAGTTTTTGAAATTATCTTAATTCCATCAAAGTTAAAGTTATCCATAGCCTCTTCGTGCTGTTTATGAATAGAGATATACTGCTTAGTCATTGCATTCTTATCTTTTAAACCTGCATAACCTATATCACGGTTTTTAACTCCTAAGTATCTAGCAATCTGACCTACCATCTCATTTGTAGAGAGGTTCTTTTTTCTTATAAAGAGGATTAAGTGTTCGCCCTCTCCTGAGAACTCATAAAGAGGTATCTCCTCAACAACAAAGTCTCTAGGAGACTGTTTAAAATGAAAATCTATACTAGAGTGTGCGAGTGAATAAAATCTATCCATATTTTATATATTCCTTAAAAATGATGTGCTTTGCATCTGTTTGTGTATCTTGTTCTTGTAGCTTTAGCAAAGATATTTAACTCTGTTCTGCTACTCTGCGCTCTGCGTTTTATCGCCTTAATATCTCTCTTATCAAAGGCAACTAACATCTCATACTCTTCACCGCTACATCCTACACTTTTAGGTATCTTTTTCATAAATTTATACCCAATTCTGTTAAGAGATGAGATTTTATTTAAATCACTAAAGAGACCATCAGATATATCCATTCCAGATTTTAAATAAGAGGCTGCGTTTTTTATAAACTTCTCTCTGAGTTTGATGTTCACAAATTTAGAACTCTTATGAATAGTTCCCAAATTTAGTAATTTTTTCAGATCTCTCGCTGAAGAGCCAAGTTCTCCAGTGTATGCTAACAAGTCCCCAACCTTAACGCCGCTTCTGCGCAAGGGCTTATCTGTTTTAGAGATGATAGTAATCGTAATGTCAAGTTTTGTATTACTAATTGTATCCCCACCAATAATATCAATACCGTACTGTGAGGATACAGTCTCGAAACCACGTATAAGCTCTCTCATGTCATGCTTTGTCATGCTACGAGGCATTGCGACACTTAGAAGTGCATACTTTGGTGTAGCATTCATAGCTATGGCATCAGATATATTAACTAACATCGCTTTTTGTGCAATTTGATAGTAGTTCATCCACTTGGTTTTAAAGTGAATATTTTCAAAAAATGCATCTTTGGAGTATATAACTCCATCAATGTAAGCCCCATCATCACCTATGTGATTACTACTAAGTTGCGATATAAAATAGTTTTCTAAGTTCAATCAATCTTCTTTTTAAGCGATTATTAATAACACGCATTATAAAATGAGGCCGTATTATAACATTAATAGGAAAAATAAATGAAACACTCTATAAGTAAAATATTTCAAAATCTAAACATGTATATGTTTTTTGTTTTATTTGCATCTTTTTTAACTCTTGCACTAACACTTGAGCACCAGCTTTCCGTACAAAAAGTGGATAATTTAAACAATCAAAAAAGTATTATTTTATCACTTACAGAACTAAAAAAAGAGGATGTTGAACTGGGACTTGTTTTGTTTAATGGCAAAGTTGCACAACTTCAACGCGATGTACAAAAACTACAAGATTTCTATAAGTACAATATAACTGGAAAGTACATCTTAGAAAACGAGAGTGCTTACAGTGATGAATTAGCCAAACTCTCTGCACTAACATCAACTTTCAATACAAATGTACATAGCTATATTAAAACGAAAGACACCAAAGAGTTACAAACTATTAAAACTGAATTAGAGGAATCTTTTAATCAAGTTAATGCACATATAGACTCTATAATCATCCAAGACTTAAGATACAATGAAGCTGTTTTTATGATTTTTGAAAAAGCAATCCTCGTTACCTTTGTTATTATTCTTCTTGGGACATTTTGGTACAGAAAGAGAATCAACGATATATATACTGATATTAAATTCTTATCATCAACAGATAAAAATTATGAAGAGTACCAAATTTTCAGCATCGAAGCTGATGCTATAGCTCAAAGAATGAAAAGAAAAGTTGTAACAAAGGATAACCCAGCCTTTGTAGATCAGATAACTGGTCTTAACAACTCTAAAGGTCTTATAAACGCTTACGGTGACAAAAAAGGAATGAAAGAAGAAAACTTCACTTCCGTAACAGTGATGGAGATAGATAACTTTTCAAAATCTAACAGAGCATACTCTCAAGAACTAACTCAAGCGATACTAAAAAAAATAGCCTTTACTGTGTCTCTGCACGAGCAAGCAACTGACATAATTGCTAGAACAGAATACAACCAATTTACTTTAGTGCTCTCAAGAGCTTCTAAAGAACAAGCTTACAAAGATGCAGATATCATTAGACAAAGTATCTCAGAATTAACATTCAAAACACCAAGAAGTGAAAAGGTTACAGTGTGTGGTGGCCATGTTGTTAAGCCAGGACACACAAGTTTAGATGAAGCGATGAAAGCTGCTAAAGATATTTTAAACTACACAAAATCTGTAACTAGAAATAAGATCTATCAAGCAAAAGATATAGCTGAACACAAGGCTTAAGATATATTAAAAACTTATATATCATTTGAGATATTTATGTCTCAAATGGTAACAAACTCCAACTTCACAAACACAAACCCAAAATTTAACCTCTCATAAGCCTAGTCACGATATAATCAGCATTATTTTAACAAGTTCAAAATTCAAGGAAATTTAATGAGTATTCCTATTTATACTTACGATGCAATCGTAGTTGGCGCAGGTCTTGCAGGATGTGCGGCAGCTAGAGAGTTGCAAAACGCAGGGAAAAAAGTTGCTGTAATTACAAAATTACACCCACTAAGAAGCCATTCTGGTGCAGCACAGGGTGGTGTTAATGCTGCATTTAGTGATGAAGACAGTATTGAACTTCATGAGTTTGATACAGTTAAAGGTTCAGATTATTTAGCTGATCAAGACGCAGTAGAGTTCATGTGTCAAAAAGCTCCAGGAACTATCCGTTGGCTTGAAAGAATGGGTGCTGCGTTTAGTAGAACAGCAGATGGAAAGATTGCTCAACGCCCATTTGGTGGTCAGTCATCTCCACGTGCTTGTTATGCAAAAGATAGAACTGGTCTTACAATGCTACAGACAATATATGAGCAAGCACACCGTATAGGTGTTAAGTTCTGGGATGAGTGGTACTGTGCTGATATCATCTATAAAGATGGAAAAGTTTCAGGAATCGTTGCGTTTAATATCCGTGATATGCAAACTGCTATCTTTAATGCAAAGTCAGTTATGTTCGCAACAGGTGGATATGCACGTTCTTATAAAATCAACTCAAATGCTCATGCAAACACTGGTGATGGTCTCTCTATCGTTGCTCGTCATGGTCTTCCTTTAGAGGATATGGAGTTTGTACAGTTTCACCCATCTGGACTTTCAGGAAATGGTGTTTTAATCTCTGAAGCTGCTCGTGGAGAAGGTGGACGTCTTCTCAACTCCGAGGGTGAAAGATTTATGGAGAAATATGCTCCAAACGCAATGGAACTTGCATCGCGTGATGTTGTTTCTCGTGCAATCTTAAATGAGATTAGAGAGGGTCGTGGTGTCGGTCCAAGAAAAGACGCTGTTTTTATTGATGTAACACACCTTGGTAAAGACCTTATCATGGAGAGACTTCCAGAGCTTCGTGAACTAGCTATCACATTCTTAGGTCTTGATATGATTAAAGAGCCTATTCTCATCTCTGCAACTGCTCACTACTCTATGGGTGGTATTCCAGTAAATATCGCTGGTAATGTTCGTAAAAACAATGATGAGTATGTAGAAGGTTTCTACGCTGCTGGTGAGTGTGCATGTGTATCTGTTCACGGTGCCAACCGTCTTGGTGCGAACTCAGTTCTTGAAGCACTTCTGTTTGGTCGTTATGTTGGTAAAACAATGGCTGCAGAAGTTGACGGTATTGAACTTCGTCCAGCAACTGCTGAAGATGCTACAGGAGCTTTAGCTGAAATTGATTTTATGCTAAACAATAATGGTCACGAAACTATTCCAGGTCTTCGTGAAGAACTTCAACAGTGCATGACAGCTAATGCTGGTGCATTTAGAACAAAAGAGACTTTAGATATCGCTATTAAAGAGATAAAAGCAATTCGTAAGCGTTTTAAAGATATCCGTATTAAAGATAAATCAAAAGTATTTAACACTGAGCTTCAAGAAGCTATGGAGTTTGGTCATATGCTTGACTACTCAGCGTTTATCGTTCAGAGTGCGGAAGCAAGAAATGAGAGTCGTGGTGCTCACTACAGAGAAGATTTCGATACACGTGATGATGAAAAATTCTTAAAACACACTATGGCTTACATGGATAAAGATGGCAATATCGATTTAGATTATATGGATGTTGTTCTTGGCAAACATGAGCTTAAAGCTAGAACTTATTAAGAAAGGAAGAATAGACTTATGAGTACACATACAATTACTACACAAAAAGTAAACTTCAAAGTATTTCGTTTTAATGCTGATGAAGATTATCTTCCATACTATGAAAACTACGATATGGAAGTAACTTCAGAAGAGGTTGTTTTAGATATATTAAACAGAATTAAATGGGATCATGATGGAAGCTTCTCTTATAGAAGATCTTGCCGTCATGGTATCTGTGGAACATGTGCTATCAAGGTAAATGGTCGTTCAACTCTTGCTTGTAAAGAGAGTATGACAAATATGATTGAAACTTTTGGTAATGACCTTACTTTAGAGCCACTAAGTATCAAACGTTCTGTTAAAGATATGATTATAGACAAGGGTGATTTCTGGGAAAAACACGATGCTGTTCACCCTTACCTTATCTCTGATGTTGAAGAGCATCCTGAACATGAGCATATTGTAACACCAGAGGAAGCTGAAGAGTTAAATGAAGCAGACTTATGTATACAGTGTGGTGCTTGTCACTACGCTTGTCCGGTAGTTGAGATAAATGATGACTTCTTTGGTCCTGCTGCGTTTGCTAAGGCTTATAGATTTGAAGCGGATGTTCGTGATGATGCTCACGTGAACAGACTCAATGAGCTCCATGAAGAGAAACAGGGTCTATGGGACTGTGTTAAATGTATGGAGTGTGCTGAAGTATGTCCAAAAGAGGTTGATCCTATCAGTAAGATCACTTCACTTCACAATATGCTATTCAAAGAGGGAGTTGCTACTTCAAATGTTGCTACTCGTCACGCTGTTGGATTCAAACACTCAATCGCTAGAAATGGTGTGCTTGATGAGGGTGGATTAGTTCTTTACTCTGAAGGACCTGGTATTGTTAAGCATATTCCAGTTGCAGCAAAAATGTTTATTAAAGGTAAAATTGTTCCACCATGGGGCATTACAAAATCAGATAACTTAGATGAGATTAAAAAACTAGTTAAATCATCATCAACTGCAAAGTTTTAGGGAGTAGAAAATGGAAAAATTAAAATATGCACTTTTTACAGGCTGTACTGCAAAACAGAGTACTCCTGAGCAATACATGTCAACAATGGCAGTTGCCGAGAAACTAAATATAGAACTTGTAGAGTTAACTGAAGCTTCATGTTGTGGAGCTTCTCACCTACAAGATTATGATGACTTTTTATCTCTAGTTTTAAACGCTAGAAATATTGCTTACGCTGAAAAACATGGTTTAACTATGGTTACTATCTGTAATACTTGTCAACTTAATACTGCTATGACTAAACACCGTTTAGATAACAATGCTGACTTAAAAGCAAGAGTTAACGAAAAACTAGCGGAAGTTGGTTTGGAGTACAAGGGTACATCTTTAATCACTCACTTTTTATATGCAATTATAGATGATATAGGTCTTGATAAAATTGCTGAAATGGTTGTTACACCACTAAGTCAATTTAATATTGCACCTTTTTACGGCTGTCATAATATCCGTCCTTCTGAGCTTCAAAATGAGACTCACAAGACTCCAGAAAATGCATACAGTCCTACTTCACTAGATGATTTAATCATCGCTTGTGGTGGTAAGAATGTTGATTATGATGAAAAAAATAAATGTTGTGGTTTCCATGCTGAGCTACAAGCTCCTAAAACTGCAGCTATTTTAACTGGTAATGCGATTGCTGGTGCTATGGATGGAAATGCAGACTGGATGGTAACTCCATGTCCACTCTGCCACCTTAAACTAGACACTCAAACGCACCATGCTTCTGAAGCTATTGGCCGTGAAGTTGCTCTTCCTGTTTTACATATGCAACAGATGCTAGGTTTAGCTCTTGGTTGTGATCAAAATACTTTAGGTATGAAACATCACCTTACAAAAGTAGACTTCGTTTAATCTACCTTCTCTTCCCGCATTTATGCGGGAATCTTTACCTACAAACTTTATAACTACACTTTTAAAAAATCAACAAATGGAAGCAATATGTCTGACTCAATAGAAATAGTATCTTGGAATGTAAATGGAATACGTGCTGTAGCTAACAAAGAAGCACTCAAATGGATTGATGAGAGAGAAACTGACATCTTATGTCTCCAAGAGATCAAAGCTCTTCCTGAACAGATTCCAGAGGGACTGTTTGAAAAAGATTATGAAGAGCTACATGTTAACTCTGCTCAAAAAAAAGGATATAGCGGTACAGCTACCTTTTCAACTCTAAAGAGTGATTTTAACTCTACTGCTAATCATATTGATACAATGGATGAAGGTCGTATCGTTGAGACCCACTACGATGATATAGTTCTTTTTAATATCTACTTTCCCAATGGACAAAAAGATGATGAAAGGTTAGCTTATAAGATGAAGTTTTATGATGACTTACTAGATCATTGTGAAAAACTTCGTGAAGATGGAAAATCAATAATAATTTGTGGGGATGTAAATACAGCACACAGAGAGATAGATTTGAAAAACCCAAAAGCAAACTCTAAAACATCAGGTTTCTTACCAATAGAAAGAGAGTGGATAGATAAACTTTTAGACCATGGCTACATAGATACCTTTAGATATGTGAATGGTGATGAGATAGATAGATATAGTTGGTGGTCTTACCGTTCAAGTGCAAGAGTTAAAAATGTTGGATGGAGAATAGACTACTTCTTTATAAGTGAAGATTTAGCAGAAAATCTTGAAGATGCTTTCATACTAGACTACATAACAGGATCAGATCACTGTCCTGTTGGGATTAGACTCTCTCTCTAAGTGTGATTACTCACAGTAGCTGGAATAGTTTCACCAGAAGCTTGCATACTTAAAGCCTCAGGGTATTTTTTATAGTGTCCTCTAACTGCTTTAGCTAACTTTTTCTTTGTAGCCTCTTC
>JAYEMB010000111.1:0-13103 GCA_034717855.1 Campylobacterota bacterium | reverse complement strand
AGTAGTGTTATCATCAATAAAACGAGCTAATTGACCAGGAACAATTTTGTCCCAGATTTTCTCAGGCTTGTTTTGAGCTTTTAGAGTCTCTTTGATGTCAGCTTCAGCTTTTGCTAAAACTTCATCAGTCAGTTGACACATAGAAATATACTGAGGTACATTTTTAAGTGGTTTCTTAAGACGAACTAACTCTTCGTTCTCTTTTTTGATAACTTCTATTCTTCCAACAGTTTCAGATGCAACATAAGCAGCATCAAAATCTTTGTAAGAAAGAGTTGTAGGCTTCATCGCAGATGTATGCATAGCAACTTGCTTGAGTGTATCTCTCATACCTTCAGCAGTTTTAGCACTATCACATTTTGCAGCGATAATAACAGCAATACGAGTGTTTGAATGGATGTAACCATTTAAGGCAGTTGTTTCATCAGCTACTAAAGTTCCAAAACGACGTAACTCAATCTTTTCACCAATTTTTGCAACCTCAGCTACAAAAGAAGCACCAAAATCACTAGCATTAAATGCTGCTACATCTGCAGGTTGATTATTATAAATCTCTTCAGTTGTATTTTTAACAAGTGCTTGAAAACCTTCATTTTTTGAAACAAAGTCAGTCTCAGAGTTAATTTCAATTACAGTAGCTTTAGAAAAGTCATCTGCAATCTTAATACCAGCTAAACCTTCAGCGGCAACTCTAGAAGCAGCTTTTTTTGCTGCTTTAGCGATACCACGCTCTTTTAACCATTCAGTTGCTTTAGCCATATCTCCGTCGTTTTCAACAAGAGCTTTTTTACAGTCCATCATAGGAGCGTCAGTTGCCGCTCTTAATTCTTTAACCTGTGCTGCAGTAACTGCCATGATTATGCTTCCTCTGTTTTAGCCGGAGCTTCTTCAGCAGCAGGAGCTTCAGTAGCTACCTCTTCTTCAGTTTGCTCTTCTTCAGCAGGTGCATCTCTAAGAGCTTTACCTTCGTTGATTGCAGCAGTCATTTCACGACAGAAAAGTTGAATTGAACGGATTGCATCATCATTACCTGGAATTGGGTAGTCGATTAAATCTGGGTCACAGTTAGTATCTAGTGGAGCTACAACTGGAATGTTAAGACATCTAGCTTCTAAAACAGCGATGTGCTCTTTAACTGCATCTACAACAAATAACATATCAGGAAGTTTCTTCATGTTACGGATACCACCGAAATATGACTCAAGTTTAACTTTTTTACGAGTAAGCATTAGAGCTTCTTTCTTAGTTAAAAGATCGATTTGACCATTCTCTTGCATCTCAGTAATAACGTCAAGTTTACGGATAGATTTTTGAATAGTTGGGAAGTTAGTAAGCATACCACCTAACCATCTGTTGTCTACGTAAGGCATGTTACAAGCGATTGCAGCTTCTCTTACAGAGTTACGAGCTTGTTTTTTAGTACCAACGAAAAGAACAGTTTGTCCTTCAGCTGCTGCGTCCATAACGATTGTGTAAGTGTTACGGAAATAACGTAAAGTCTTCTGTAAATCGATAATATAGATATTTTTACGAACACCGAAGATATATTTTTTCATTTTCGGGTTCCAACGACGAGTTTGGTGTCCGAAGTGTACACCACATTCTAAAAGGTCTTTCATAGTTACCATAGGTAATCCTTAAGTGCTTTTTTTCAAGCAAGAGTTTTATTAGTTAGCTTCGAGAGCGTCGGACAAATTTCTCTTAAAAAAGAGAGTTGCACTAATTTTTGACACAATCTGTTAATATTTTCTACTGCGTTTAAAGAAGAAAAATCCGCGAATTATACTCAAAATATATTTAAAGAAAGCTTTTTATAATATGGTGGTATCTTCCTAGTATTTCAATATAGAAACGTAGAGCTATTTTTATAACTATTTATTATGCAAGCAAAGGAGTATTTAAAAAAACATCTTGTATAGTATCACATTAATTACATAAAAAAGTGTTATCTTTGTAATAATATCTTTTTTAAAAAAGGGAAAAACATGAACAAGCCTCTACTACTTTCACTCGCTGCTGCCACTCTTTTAGGAACTAACCTAAACGCAGAGTCTATGTACGAACGTATCCAAAATATGGAACTAGAGATGAATAAAATGAGAGAAGAGCTGACAACTCTCAAGGCTCAAAAACCTCAAGAAGAAAAAGAAGAAGATGAAAAGTCACTCGCTAGTGATGATGATGAAGAGGAGTCAGATGAAGATTCTGATTCTGATGAAGAGAGTGATGAGGAAGAAGATGAAGAGATGGATGTTGAAGAGGAAATCACAGACATCCAAGAGACTCTTGGAGACTTAAATAGAGCTACAAGTGGTAACAGACTGAAGTTTGGTGTTGATTATAGATTTGCTGTTGAAAACATGAACTATGAGATGGCAAATGGTGATGAAGCTAAAAATGATGCTTTCATGACAAACAGATTCTGGATGAATATGCAGTGGTCTGCAACGAAAAACTTAAGCTTTAAAGGTCAACTCGCTTATAACAAAGCTTTTGGAGCACGTTCAGGAGCAAATATGATGAATGCTCCATACGATACATTTGACTGGATTGCCAATGAGAATGCTTATGATGATGTATTGAGACTTCGCTCTGCGTACTTCTTATATAAAGATGGTCAATTTTTAGGTGCTGACATCCCATGGACATTTAGTATCGGTCGTCGCCCATCAACCAATGGTCACCTTATCAACCTTAGAGATGATGACCAGCCAGCCTCACCTATGGGACATACTATAAATGTTGAATTTGATGGACTTAGTTCAAAGTTTTCTCTTGAAAAACTGACTGGTCTAGACGGCATGTATGTGAAGTTTTGTGCAGGTCGTGGTATGAGTAATGCAGCTCCTAAGTTCACTACTACACCTTATGCAGAAGTAACAGACGCAAATACAAATATTGACTTGATTGGATTAATTTTCACCCCTTACGATAATGGTCAATACTCACTGAATTCACAATACTACTATGCTAATAACTTAATAGATATGACAAATCCTATGAATCCTATGGAAGGATTTGATACAGTTGGTGGTATGCACAGTTTTACTGCTAACTTAATTATGAATGGTATTGGTGATGAGTGGAGTGACTTTTTAGATGACACGACCTTTTTTGTAAGTGGAGCCATGAATATCACAGACCCTAACGATGATGCTAGAATGCTTTACAATGAATTTAATGCGGATTATACTGGAAATGTAGCAGGTCAATCAAAAACTGGTTACTCAGCATGGGCTGGCTTACAGATACCATCACTCATTAGTGAAGATGGTAGATGGGGTCTTGAGTATAACTGGGGTTCAAAATACTGGAGAAGTATAACTTACGCTGAAGATACAAATATAGGTTCTAAAATGGCGACTCGTGGTACTGCTTACGAAGCTTATTTTACTGAATACCTCGTAGAAGATATTTTGTCTATGCAAATACGTTACACATACATAGACTATGAATACAGTGGGAGTAATGGTTTCTTCGGAGGAACAACAGGTGGTTCAATGCTAGTGGAGGAGACTGCGGGGATGATGGTTCCAGATGGAAATGGTGGAATGGTAGACTACGGTTCAATGGTTGTAGACAAAGCACAAGATATCCGCTTCTATCTACGTTATAAATATTAAAGAGACTAGAGAGACTGTAGTCTCTCTAACTCCACTTTTACTTTCGCAACATGCTCTTTAACTCTAACCTTTTCAAACAGACCTTTTACAACTCCATCAGGATTTATAATCAAAGTAGTACGAACAATTCCCATATACTCTTTACCGTAGTTTTTCTTCAGTTGCCAAACGCCATACTTCTGCATCATCTCTGTTGACTCATCACTTAAAAGTGTAATACCCAAATCTTTTTTCTCTATGAAGTTACGGTGTTTTTTTGTAGTGTCTGCGCTCACACCCATTATTATCGCATCTAAATCTGAGAAGTCTGGTGCCGCTTCTGTAAACTCACAAGCCTCTGTTGTACAGCCTGGTGTATTATCTCTAGGATAGAAGTATAAAACAACCCACTTTCCTTGTAAGTCACGAGAGCATATCTCAACATCATCTTGGTTTGGAAGACAAAACTCCGGTGCTTTTTCATCAATCTTAATCATTTATATTCCTTAATTTTTTTTAAATATTTTAGTACACAAACAGTAAGAGATAGACCCAAATACCACTAAACGAAGTAAATACAATCCCTATAAAAGTTTGAATAGCTATCTTTTTATGTGAGAGAGATGCCTCACCTGGCAGTAAGCCTTTTACAAACTCATAATTACCCGAGAAGACTGTTCTTATCCAATACAGAAGTGTTAAAACTGCTATAATAATATGTAAGATTAAAACCACAAAAGCGTATGTGTACTCAACACTACTTCCGCTCATAAAAGCATCAAATCCACCACCAATACGAACACCTAATTCAAAGTATGTCACAACAACTACTGAGACTACAAATATAATATTTTGAGCAATCGTATGTGCCAGAAACATCTTTTTTCTTGCTAATAAAATAGCTCCATAAACCAAAATAGGCAAAAACGCAACTATCAGCGTGACAAAATCCATAAAAAATGGTGCTCTTGTCCCTAAAAAACCCTCTGCAAACATATAATCCATCATCTTAAGCCTTTCTTTTTTGATAAGCGAAGTATACAGCTATTAACAGAATCATTAATGAAACTATACTTATAGTTATCTGTTTTAAGTAAGTATCAATCAACTCCTGATTTTCCCCTATAAAATAACCCAAAAGTGTCAGTATAAGTGCCCATAAACCCGCTCCAAGCGCAGTATATATTGAGAACTGTACTAGATTCATACGAGCAAGTCCTGCCGGGATTGAGATGAGTTGACGAATTCCTGGAATCAGTCTTCCTGTAAATGTAGAGATATGACCATGTTTTGTAAAATAACTATCCATCTTCTCTAAGGCATTCTCTTTTATAAAAAAGTACTTTCCGTATCTAGTAAGTAGTTTTCTACCCAGTGTAAGTGCAAGATAGTAATTTATAAAAGCACCAACCATTGAGCCACCCAAAGCTGCACTCATAATCATTCCAATACTCATATCCCCCTGTGAAGCCAGATATCCTGCGGGAATTAGTACTATTTCACTAGGAAAAGGGATGAATGAACTCTCTATAGCCATCATTATAAAAATACCTAAGTATCCCCACTCAAAAATAACATCCACTAAGGCTTGTGCCAACTCTTTAATCATTTAATACCTTCTCCACATCTTTTATCATTTTATGAGCTACATCTTTTGTCGTATAGTTGAGCAGACCTCTACTCTTTTGGCTCAAATCCTCTTTCAAAATAGAAAGAAGTTTAGACTTCAGACCTTCACCCTCTCTCTCACACCAACCAAGCTCCTTCTCCACTATAAACGCAGCGTTATGAAACTGATGGTCGCCTGCCGCATATGGATAGGGAATATAGAGAGCTGGAACTCCATTTGCAGTCAACTCCCAAAGCGTTGAAGCTCCAGCACGCGAAATAGCTAAGTCAGCGCGCGAAATTAAAGCCTCTAAATCTTTTGTGAAACTATATAGTTCTACTTCCACACCCATCTCTTCATACTCTTTTTTCACTCTCTCAAAATCAGCTTCTCCAGCCTGATGAATAATCTTTATACTGCGTTTATCAAGTTTATGCGCTACAGAGAGTGCCAAGTCATTTATAGCTTTTGCTCCGTGAGAGCCACCCAAAAAGATAATGGTTTTCAACTCACTTCTCTCTCTTGCGTTTTTGTAAAAAACCTCTTTTACAGGATAACCTTGAATGGACGAACTCTCATCATAAGCAGAGATAAACCTTTTAGCGTAGGGTTTTAACAGAGAGTTTAACCTTCCCTCTACTGCGTTTTGCTCATGAATAAAAAGAGGTATAAACCTACTAAGTGTTGCAAAGGATGCAGGAGCTGCTGAGAAACCACCGACACTGTAAGTAGCTTGGATTTTATGTTTTTTGAGAAGTTTTCTTGATGCTAAAAAGGCTTTGAATATTTTATAGAGTGCCTTTAATTTTCCCAAGCCTTTTTGATTTACAACACCCGTAGTCTCCAAAAAATAGACATGAGAAAATGAGCTGCGAGACTCAAAATATTTTCTATCTTGCCCATGAGTTGAACCTATAAAGATAGCCTCATGACCCTCTACTACAGCCGCTTCAACTAGAGCCTCGGCTATCATAAGATGTCCGCCAGTTCCGCCACCAGTTATACAAATCTTCATTTTAATTCCTGCATAATTAATCCATCTTCGCTTTTTTAGAAGCCATCAGTACCATCCCGATACCAAACGCAGCACCAAGCATTGCCGAACCACCATAACTCAAAAATGGAACAGAGATACCTTTAATAGGTGTAATACCACTAATTCCATAAGCATTCACCATAAATGAAAACGCAAGAATCAAACCGATACCGATACTAAAAAGATAGACTCTCATCTCTTTAGTACGGTTTGCAACCTTGAAAATTCGCTGCAAAATCCACATAAAGATAAAAACAACAAGCAAAACTCCAAAGAAACCAAACTCCTCGGCAAGTCCTGCTAATACGAAGTCTGTATGCACTTCTGAGAGAAAGCCAAGTTTAAAAGTTCCGTTACCGATGCCTGTTCCAAAAAGCCCTCCGTTATGGATTGCGTTTAGGGAGTGTCCGATCTGATAAGGCTCTATCTCTGTTGGCACTCTAAGTCTCTCTGCTACAGCACTTGGAAAGAGTTCAAGTACACTGTTTTGAGCAAGTGCCCACCAAGATTTAATACGCAAAATTCTGTGATCTTCGATAACTATAAAAATAATAATCGAGACAAAAATCGCTGAGAGTATGCTGAGGAAAAATCTAAAACTGCTCCCTGCAAATATAAGCATAAAAAGTAGAGTAGCACCTAAAACAACAACCTGTCCTAAATCTTTTTGTAAAAACGCAATGATGAACATAGCCCCTATAAAAACAATTCCGTAAGGGATAAAACGCTGAAACTCTTTACTTAATCCCATACCATCGTGGTGACCTAGTTTTCTCGAGAAGCTCCAAGCTAAAAAATAGACAAAACCGACTTTAAAAAACTCTACTGGAGCGAGTGAGAATCCAAAAAGTTTAATCCATCTCTTTGCTCCACCAACTGCTGAGACGACACTCTCTGGTAAAAAAGGCATCGCTATCATTAACACGAGCGAACCTAAAAAGAGTGTAAATCCTACCCTGCTAAGCCATTTGTCTGGATCCATCAAAGATAAGCCAAACATTATTGATATACTCAAAAATGCAAACGCAGCCTGTCTGATGGCAAAATGAAACTCATTCACTCCAAAAAGTAGTGTTGTGTATGCTGATAGGGAGTAACTTAAAATGACACTTATACCAATCAAAATCGACACAAGTGTAAAGAGTTTTCTATCTGCGCTATTCATTTTTTAAACTATCTCTACTTAATTTTGTTGATTTTTAGAACAAACTCAACTTCAGGCTTTGAGATATGAAGCTCTTTTGAGATAGTATCGAGCGAGACACCCTGCTTAAAAAGAGAGATTATTTTCTCATCATCATTTCCGTGAATCGAAGATGGAATAGAGATCTGTTTTACTCCGCTTTCAAGAGTTGAAACACGAGAATCAATCTCTACTTCTATTGCGTTTATATTTTCTTGAAGCTGTTTTAATCCATGAGAGAGTGGTTGAACTGTATCATAAACAGTTCGCTCAATCTCCTGATAAATCTCTTCATCGTTCATTCTTTGGGAGTTATCTTTTATACTCTGCTGCGTTTCACCAAGCTTTTTCTTCAGATAAAAAAGTTCTCTGTTTAACTCTTCAACTACGGAAGCGACAGAGCGAATATTTTTAGAGTAATGGGCGTCTTTTGTAAAAACATAATAGAGTAAATATAGAATGATTGCTGCCATTGCAACTACGATGTACTCTATGCTAAACTGCTCTAAATTCACTGTTTCTTCTCTCTTGCTTCACGAATCAAAACTCGCTCTCTCGCTGTCATATAAGATGCCCACTCACTCTCATCTCTCTCGTGAATTTTTGTAAAAATCGCTAAAGTAGAACTCTCAGCTTTAAAAAAAACACCAACATCCCTCTTTGGATGAACCGGCATCTCAACACGTCCATAGTACTCTTTACCCTCTTCTAACATAGTCTGCTTTAGATTAAAATGCTCAAAACCAATAGACTCTATCTGCGCTTCATTTATAAGTGAAACCCTAATAGGCTCCTCGTTTTTTAAAAATCTCTCTAGAGAGTCTATCTTGTTATGTAGTTCCACTACAAGATTAAGCAATACAGGGTCAGTCTCTGCTGTATCACCTCTAGCTTTTGCTAACTTCAACCACTTGTTTATAGGGTTGTCATCTGATTCGCTTAATTGATGATACTCTCTTTCAAACTCTTCTCTATCAGCGTTTACTTCACTAAAAACTAAACTTATCGGTGCAGAGACTAAACGTACGCTCACGCAACACTCCTGTCTAAGATTATTAAAAAGAAAAACGCAATCCCAAGGTATCCATTAACAGTAAAAAAGGCACGGTCTATCTGAGTAAAATCACGACGAACAAGTTTTTGCTCATAGGCCAAAACAAAACCTGAACCGATAGCTGCAACAAAAGCAAAAAAACCAAGACTCGCTGCCCACACGAACAGAAGCCAAAAAATCACAGTCAACATATGAAAAAGTGCTGATATGAAAAGTGTCGCTTCAGCACCATATTGTGAAGGAATAGAGTGCAGGTTATTCTCTTTATCAAAATCTATATCTTGGAGTGAGTAGAGCAGATCAAAGCCTGCCACCCAGAAAATCACTCCTAAACTAAGTAAAACCGACCAGAGAGGAATACTCGCTTGAACTGCTACAACACCAGCTATAGGGGCTAAACCAAGTGATACACCCAAAACCACATGCGCCAATGAAGAGAAGCGTTTAAAGTAGGAGTAAGAGCCTAAAACAAAAAGGATTGGGAAACTCAGCCAAAACGCAAGAGAGTTAATCATGTAAGCCACAGCGATAAAAACCACTGCGTTTACTACGATAAAAATCATAATGCTTGAGCTATCAAGTCTTCCATCTACATTTGGTCTGCTAGCTGTTCTAGGATTTGCTGCATCAACATCACGGTCTGCATATCTGTTGACACCCATAGCAAAGTTTCTTGCACTTAGAGCTGCGAAAAGACCCATTACCAGTAACCAAAAACCAAACCAGCCATCAGCTGCAACAATCATCGCTATGAAAATAAATGGGAGAGAAAAAATTGAGTGTTCAAACATCACTAGCTCGTTAAAATCTTTTGCTTTTTGAATAATTTTTTCCAAGCTTTAGCCCTCTTTTTTTAATTATGCTTATTTTAGCCAAAGTTGATTTAAACTTGGATAATTCAGCTATTGTTTTATTTTACTATTTAAGGTTTCTCTATGTATAATCTTTCAAAACAAATCTAATTTAAGGGTCTCAAAATGACAAAAAAATTCAAACTTTCAGCTTTAGCAGTTTTAATCTCAGCAAGTTTAAGCGCAGATTGTCTAATAATCAGCTCTCCAGCAACTAACTTAAAACTAATCAGTGGTGTTGACGCAAGAGCACAATCTATTAGCAAAATATACTATGATGAAAATGGTAAGATGCAAATCAAAGGATACGCTGATGCATATATACAGTTCTTCAGTGAAACTACAAAAAATATAAAAGCAGACTGTAAAAAATACAATATATCAAATATCTATAACTTAAAAATAGAATCTAGTACAGACAAAAATTACTACTACTTTAATGCTACATATGACTTTTAGGAGCTAGTAAAAAATGCTATAATTGCATATGAATGAAGAGATAAAACAACTAGCCATTATAGGTCCAACAGCATCAGGAAAGAGTGATTTAGCTATAAAAATTGCTCTACAGATTGACGCTTATATTCTTTCCATAGACTCTCTTAGCATCTATAAAGAGATAGATATCGTCTCTGCAAAACCCTCCAAAGAAGAGCTAAACGCAGTGAAACACTTTGGCATAAATGTTCTAAATCCTGATGAGTATTTTAGTGTTGATATTTTTATCGACCTCTACAGACAAGCGCTTAAAGAGTGTGAACAAAACGGTAAAAACCTCATCATAGTCGGTGGTACATCTTTTTACCTAAAAACTCTTCTTCAAGGTCTATCCAGACTTCCTAAAATCACTCAAGATAATAAAAACGCAGTAGAGAAGAGATTGAAAAACTTAGAAGAGTGTTACAGTTTTTTAAGAGAACTAGACCCAGAGTATATGACAAAAATCAACTCCAAAGATAGCTATAGAATGGAGAAGGCTCTTCTTATTTATGAGGCTTCAAAACTCTCTGCTACTGAGTGGTTTGCAAAGAATCCTCCCAAACCTATCATAGAGAATTTAGATATATTTAACATAGATGTTGATAGAAAACTTTTAAGAATGAGAATAGCAAAACGCAGCACTAAAATGTTAAATATGGGTCTAATAGATGAAATCTGCTACTTAGAGCAGAAATACACACGCCTTCCACACGCAATGGGCTCTATCGGAATTGTAGAAGTTTTGGAATATCTTGACAACAAAGTTACAAAAGATGAGATGCTTGAAAACATCTCCATTCACACAGGTCAACTAGCAAAACGCCAACAGACCTTTAATCGTACACAGTTTGAAAACATTACTCATGCACCACTAGAAGAGCTAGAAGATATAATTTTACAAAGTCTCAAAAATGCCTAAAAATATCTTTTTTCCACTCATCTTAATCATACTCGGCTATGGCTTTTGGAATAGTCCAAACTTTAAAGAGATTGCTGCTGGTATTGCGATATTTCTCTTTGGAATGCTCTCGCTTGAGCAGGGTTTTAAAGTTTTCTCAGGTGGTCTGCTTGATAAAATCTTAAAAAAGTCAACCGACAAGCTTTACAAAAGTATAGGCTTTGGTATCATCTCCACAAGTATAATGCAGTCAAGCTCCCTAGTATCTGTTTTAACTATCTCTTTTTTGGGTGCCGGGCTTATTGGTCTCTCTCAAGGAATAGGCATAATATTTGGTGCAAACCTCGGTACAACTACAGGAGCATGGTTAGTCGCAGCCTATGGACTCAAAGTAAACATCGCATCCTACGCAATGCCTATGCTTGTTTTTGGTGTCACTTTTATGTTTCAAAAGAGCACTCCACTCAAAGGAATAGGCTATATCTTAACAGGTCTTGGGTTTCTTTTTTTAGGCATCCACTACATGAAAGAGGGCTTTGAGGCATTTAAAACAACTATAGACCTCTCCACCTATGCGGTTGGGGGTTATGAGGGGCTCTTTCTCTTTACCTTTTTAGGTATATCTGCAACTGTGATTATGCAATCCTCTCATGCTACTCTCGTCTTAATAATCACAGCCTTAGCTGCCGGACAGATAAGTTATGAAAATGCTTTAGCACTTGCAATTGGAGCAAATGTAGGAACTACTATCACTGCCATAATCGGAGCTATGAGCTCAAATATAGAGGGTAAACGACTAGCCGCTGCTCACCTAATTTTTAATATGGTGACGGGTCTTTTAGCGATACTCTTTATGCACCAAATTATCAACTTAGTAGATTACACTGCAAGATATTTCTCTATAGCAGAAGAGAACTACACTTTAAAACTTGCAATTTTTCATACTATCTTCAACACTATCGGCGTTGTAGTGATGGTTCCCTTTATCGGCAAGCTTGTTACGTTTTTAGAGTCAACTCTCAAACCTAAAAAAGCGACAGATGGCATAGGCTATGACAGTGTCAAATATCTCAATGACTCAGTTTTAGAACTCCCAACCACTGCAATGAGTGCAATTATAAGAGAGACAAAACATCTCTATGATAACTCTTTTGAAATCATCGCACACGGACTCAATCTTAAAAGAAGTAAGATAGTCTCCTCCATGGAACTTGAGGAAGTGATCAGGGAGAAATACTCTAAAAAGTATATTAACATAGAAGATTTTTATCATCACAGGATTAAAGATATATATGGAGACATCATTGACTTTAGTGCAAAGGCACAGACCGATATGAGTCCTGAAGATATTGAAAATCTCTATAAAATAAAACTTGCAAACAGAGATATGGTCGAGGCTATAAAAAATACGAAACATCTGCAAAAAAATATTTTAAAATACTCTGCGCATCCAAATAAATATATAAAAGAGCAGTACGCAAATATCAAGATGAATATCGCAGGTCTGCTTAGAAATATCAACATTATCGCTACAAGTGATGAAGAAGATGTAACCCTTTTGTTACTCTCAAAGGTTAGAATTAATACACAAAAGCATGACATAATTGCTAACGGTACTCTAGATAAGCTCATCAGGTCTAAAAATATAACAAACCAGATGGCAACCTCTTTAATGAACGACAGCGTTTATGCCTACAATATTAGTAACAAACTCTGTAATATGGCAGAGATTTTATTTGTTGCTAAGAGTAGTGACCTTCAGAGAGTTCATGACGATATTAATATTACTCAGAGTGAAGTTGAAGAGATTTTAGAGAAAAAGGATTAGAAATGGGTGTTAAGAAATTTATACAAAATGCGTTAGAGTCTTTAAATATGAAAAACTTTGAGCTAAAGCGTAAAAAGAAATCTCTCAAAACCCTACTCTCTAAGCTGAAGAAAAAAAGGCTTAAAGTCTTGAATGAGTTAGAGTTTGAATCAGACCAAGAGAAAAGAGCTCTTATAAAAGAGGAGCTAGAGCTTATTACTTTTCACTTGGAAAAAGGTAAAAAGAAACTCCTGGAGTTGAAAAATAAATAGACTTCTATGCTACAAAAAAAACTTGAAATCGGATTTATATCACTTATCTTAGTCGCCCTATTATTCCTTGCTAACAATCTCTACAGCTCTTACTCTTTTAAAAACAACGATATACCTGAAAGTTACAAACAGTTAATTTTTGCTAAAGAGCAGGAGGTTCTAGAGCATATGCAAAGAAATTTTGGCTTTACATTTAAAGTACCTCTCATTGTAACTGACAAATTTAAAGGAAGACTCTATGGACTCACTTCCTATCAAAATGGGGAGATAAAAATCTATCTCAACAAAAAAGTAATGCAGGAGAGTATGGA
>JAYEMB010000110.1:0-3187 GCA_034717855.1 Campylobacterota bacterium | reverse complement strand
GGGTATTATAAATGAAAAACAACATCTTAATTGTTGATGATGACAGAGACATATTAGAGCTACTAGAGTTTACACTAACAAAGGTAGGCTTTAATGTACTAAGCTTTTTAAATACAAAAAATGTCTCTAAAGCTATTGCCGATGAAGATATAGACCTTATTTTGATGGATAGAAACTTACCTGACATTGATGGAAGTTTATATGTAGAGATGCTAAGAAGTAAAAGCATCAACATACCTGTTATATTTATATCTGCTAAAGACTCTTCAGAAGATATAAAAAATGGTTTTTTAATAGGTGCTGATGACTATGTCACAAAACCTTTTGATATGGAAGAGCTGGTTCTTAGAATAAAAGCTGTGCTTAAAAGATCGAATTTGGAGTCGGTTGATGTCGCTCAAACAATAACATATAGAGATATCCAGCTTGATATAAACTTACATTTAGCGACTATTGACTCCAAAAATGTGGAGTTAACAAGACTTGAGACTACTCTGTTGCAAATATTGATTAAAAATAAAAACAGAGTTTTAAATAGAGATTTTTTAATAAAACATGTCTGGAAAACTACTGATAGCATTAACCAAAAGACTGTAAATGTAGCGATTAAGAGATTAAAAGAGAAAATCGACCCACTGCGAAACAAAGATTATATTAAAACTATTCGTGGTGTAGGGTATCTGCTGAGTTCGTAAGGGATTATAAATGAGTGTTAAAATTGCTATTGTAGAGGATGAAGAGGATCTATTGGAGCTTATTGAGTATAGTCTTACAAAAGAGGATTATGAAGTTATAGGTTTTCTCAATACTAAAAATGTTATCGAACTTCTTGAAGAGGAGGAGATAGATTTACTCTTAATGGATAGAAATCTGCCAGGTGTCGAAGGGAGTGAGTTTGTTTCAGAAATTAGAAAAAGTGGTTTTACAACTCCTGTTATTTACCTTACAGCAAAAGATAAAGACCATGAGATAGAAGATGGTTTTATAAGTGGCGCTGATGATTATATAACAAAGCCTTTTAATATGAAAGAACTTATCTTCAGAATAAAAGCTATTTTAAGAAGAACTAGCAAAAATTCAAATGACGGACTACTCTCTTATCGGGACTTACTCCTCGATAAAAGCTCTAGAACTCTAAGCGTAGAGAGAAGAGATGTAGATGTTACAAAACTTGAATTTGATCTACTTTATGAGTTTATAACCAACAAACAAAATGTGCTCGATAGAGACTATCTCTTAGAAAATGTATGGAGAGATACTGACTCACTGCAGTACAGAACTGTAAATGTAGCAATTAACCGACTAAAAGAGAAAATAGACCCAGATAAAACAAAAAACTACATCCAAACTATTCGTGGTGTTGGATATAAAATGAGTTAAGCCTAAATATACTTCTAAAGAGACCATAAATTAAACCTGTTGAAATTTGGAACATCAAGAAATAATCAAATAATTAGATAAACTCTATACTAAAACATGCACCGCCATCTAAGTTCTCTGCTGTGAGCTTAGCATTGTGGTGCTCTTCGATAATTGTCTTACTCATGTAAAGACCTAAACCAGTCCCATTTTTATCAGTTTTTGTTGAGAAGTAGGGATTGAATATCTGGTCAAAAATATTTTGAGGAATTCCTCCAGCATTATCACAAATAGAGAGTTTTTTCCCATCTATTATAATTTTGATAGATGGGTTTTTTACTCTCTTCTCTAAAAAGTTATCTTGGGCATTTTTAAAGATATTTAATATTACTTGCATAATCTCATTTTCATGCATTTTCATCTCTGCGTTTGAGTTGTACTCTTTTGTTAGTTTAATCCTATCTTCAAGAAGAGATACCTTTATAATACTTAATGACTTAGAGACGACATCTTCAAATGTTTTTGAAGTGTACTCCTTATCAGTTCGGTAGAAGCTTCTAAAGTCATCAATAGTTGTTGAGAGAGATGTAACATACTCTTCTATTGCGTTTAGTTTTTGTGAGAGCTCTTGGCTACACTGAGTGAGGCCTTTATCTGTTTTGAGGTCATACCCATTGAAATCAAACTTTAACTTTAGGTTTGCAGCTGTTAAGGATATTGCGTTTAATGGTTGCCTCCACTGATGGGCTATCATGCTAAGCATCTCTCCCATCTGAACCATTCTAGCTTGTTGCTCTAGTGTATCTTCAGCCTGTTTACGTTTAGTAATATCTTTTGCGTAACCAATCATACCTATCGGAATAGACTTCTCATCTTTTAAAAGTGATAATGATAAATCAACAAATAGTAATTTTTTAGATTTTGTAACTAATGATACTGATGTATAGTGTTCGCCCTTTTCTATTAACGTAGCGATATTTTTACCGAGTATTTCCAAATCTTGTGTTAGATATATCATAGAGATATGTTGACCAATGGCCTCATCTGTACTATACTCTAGCAGAACTTCTGAGCCAGTATTCCATCCAGTGATAACTCCGTCCATATCTGTAGAAATTACACTATCATGTATCTGCTCAATAATTTGCTTTTGGTGAATAGCTTTTAGCTCTTTTTCTTTTTGCTCTGTTATATCGGTATGTGTACCAATCATACGAGTTGCTTCACCATCACTGTTGTAAAGTGCCTTACCACGGTCAAGTATCCATACCCAGTTGCCATTTTTATGTTTAAGACGATGAATACCCTCATAATATGCTGTAGTGGACTCTAAATGTTTCTGAATACTTTCCCAAGTCTCATCTAGATCATCAGGATGGATTCGATCACTCCAGGTTACAAACTCGTTTACAAGTTCTTCATCACTATATCCTAGCATCTCTTTCCATCTGGGAGAAAAATAGACACTATTATCGACAATATTCCAATCCCAAACGCCATCATTACTTCCAATAAGTGCAAGCTCAAGACGCTCTTCCATTGCGTTTGCTTCCTGCTGTCTCTCTACTTTTTTTGAAATATCTTTTTCAAGTCCTTGAAAACCTTGAAGGTTGCCTTTTTCATCAAATATAGGAATAGCACTTGTTGACACATACACTTTATGACCATCTTTATGAATACATGTTTTCTCAAAGTCAATAAAAGGTTTTTTACTTAAAGATATTTCATCTATTTTTTTGGAAACCTTCTTTTTATCGGCTGAATCTAGAAGCTCAAAAAAAGTTCTGCCAATTATCTCATCAGCCCTATATCCCAAAAAGTCATATAT
>JAYEMB010000109.1:0-3191 GCA_034717855.1 Campylobacterota bacterium | reverse complement strand
TCCTGTAGGTCAGAGTGGGCTTCTAGCTGTTGATGAGAGTGAAAACACAGGAATTATCCACGGTGTAGTTTTAACGAGTGACAAGAGCCTTCCTATTGCAAATGCTAGAGTGTTTGTAAAAGGTACTTCAATAGATGCTAAAACAGACGAGCTAGGTAACTTTTATGTTGAAGTTCCTGCTGATACGAAACTCAATATCTCTATAGTACACTCTGAGTACTCTGCACAGACTATCGCCGACTTAGAAGTTGCAAAAGATGACACAATCAACACAGAAGTAAAACTCACACCTGCTAGTATGGAGCTTGAAGAGTTCATCGTTTTAGCACCTAAGGTTGAAGGTAGTATTTCCAGTATCATGAACGAAGAGAAAAAAACAAACGCCATAGCAAATATTATAGGCTCTGATCAAATGTCTAAAAAAGGTGATAGTGATGCAGCAAGTGCACTCAAGCGTGTAACAGGTGTAACTCTAGTTGACGGAAAAAGCATTTATGTTCGTGGACTAGGAGACAGATACTCAAACACAGAAATGAACTCTCTACCTCTCCCTTCACCAGACCCGCTCAAAAGAAGTGTTCCTCTTGACATATTTCCATCTGGTGTAATCAAATCTATGAAGGTTCAAAAAAGTGGAACAGCAGATATTCCCGCTAGTTTTGGTGGTGGTTATGTCGATATTCGTACTAAAGATAGTTCAAAAGAGGATTATGTAAAACTCTCTATAGGTATCAGAGGAAATAGTAACACAGGCAAAGAGACTGTTGCTTATAAGGGGTCTCAGAGTGATTGGACTGGTCATGATGATGGCTATAGAGCTATAAACTCTCAAATCCTTGCTGAGTCACAAGTAGTACCAGGCGAGAAAGTTAAAGACTTTGTGACAGAAATCCCAGGTCTAAGAGAGGGGTATACAAAAGAAGAACTCTCAAAGTTCACTCAAGATTTTGCAAACACAAGAAGCTACAATGTAACAAAAGAGAAACTACCATTTGGTGGCTCTGGTTCTCTAGAGGGTGCTGTCAATTTTGAGCCCATTGATAAACATAAGATCACTCTTTTTGGTAACTATCGCTACAAACAAGAGCATAAGTCAAGAGAGGAGACTATAGCAAAATATGACATGGATATAACTACTGGATCTCTCTTAGAAAATCCTGATCAAGAGGGGAAAGCTCTTAAGTCATATTCAGAGTACTCTCAAGCAGGAATATTTAATATAGGTTATAACTATGCAGATATTTTTAAAGTAAAATATACAAAACTATATAGTCACACGGGAACATCCGTAACTAAATTAACTGAAGGTGAGTTTGGTTCAAACCAAGGAGAACTGTACTCTTTTTACGATTTACAATGGGAAGAGAGAACACTTGATGTTGATCAAATTAGTGGTAACTTTGATTACTCTATTTTTAATAATGAAGCAAACTTTAGATTTGGTTATGAAGATGCTACGGCAAAACTATACCAACCTAATAACTATAGATACTACTACCTTTTAGACGAAGGTGCGATTGACAATCAACCATACATGAGTGATCAAGAGTCTAATCATGTAGCAACACGTCAAGAGTCTGAAGACACTCAAAATGCATTCTACCTAAAGAATAAGTTTCACTTTGACCTGCTCAGCAGTGATGACTTCATAGATATAGGCTTTTCAAATAGTAAAAAAGAGAGAACATCAACACAGTTAAAGTATTTTTTTAAATACTACAATACTACAACGACACCTTCAAATCGCTATACTGATGATGTAGATACTATATATTCTACTTATGTTACACCCGATATAAACTATAACGATAGAAACTTAAGGCTTCATACTCTCTCTAGAGCACAAGATAATTTTGATGCGAGTGTTGAACAACAAAACTACTATATTAGTGCATTTTTTAAACCATTAGAAAGCTTAGAATTACTTGTTGGTGCAAGAGGAGCTGATGTAACACAGACCGTTTATCAGTACTCACTCGAAAATCAAATAGTGAAAGTTACACCTAATGAATTAAAGCTTGATGAAATATACCCTAGCATGTCAATGAAATACCATCTTAATAAAAGTAATATTGTTGACTTTGCCTACTCTAAAACTTATGTTTTACCTGACCTTAGAGAGTCATCTGAGGGTGTATTTGTACACCCATACGATATTGCAGATATTAGAGGAAATCCAGACTTAGTCTATACTAATATAGATAGCTTAGACTTAAAATATAGTCATTACTTCTCAGATACAGAAAATATTACTACTGGTATATATTACAAAAACCTTGATAAGCCTATTGAGGATGTTATGCTACCATCATCTTCCCTTCCTATATATTCATTTGATAACACTGATAAAGCAATTATTATGGGATTTGAAATTGATGGAAGAAAAGATTTAAGCTTTTTGTACTCAAAACTAAAAAATTATTTTATCTCTGGAAACTTCTCTTACACCGACTCTGAAGTTACACTTACTAAAGAGCAAGAGAGTCTTTATACTTCAAACCATAGAGAGCTTCAAGGCTTATCTCCCTTTGTAGTGAATCTAGCACTCTCTTATGAAGATAAAGAGCGATCTGCAACCTTGAGCTACAATAAAATGTCGGAAAGGATTAGAAAAATCGGAATGATTGAATATGAAAGTGGTCAGCCTCTCTACTTTCCTGATTATTACGAAGACCCAGCAGCTGTTTTAGATTTTGTTTGGATACATAAAATTGCATATGGACTAAGTTATAAAATTAAAGTTGGAAATATACTTGATGAAGAGACGGTATGGTACCAAGGTGATAAGAACCATGTTACTAATAGCTTTAAAAAAGGTATTAACTATAGCCTTTCGATGAGCTATAAATATTAATAGCGTAACCAAAAAGTAATGCAATATTTCTATAATATAACAATACAAAGTTACTAAGAGGTTACTATGAATAACAAAATCATTATAGTCGAAGATGAAGAGGATATTCTTGACCTGCTAGAGTACAACCTCTCTAAAGAGGGTTTTGATGTTGTTGGTTTCTTAAATACTAAGAGTGTAGAGAGTATGCTTGAAGAAGAGGATATCGACCTTATTATCATGGATAGAAACCTCCCTGGTGTTGAGGGAAGTGAATATATTCAAACTCTTAGGGAGAATGGAATCCAGACACCTGTTATCTACCTCACAGCTAAAGATAAAGAGTCTGAAATAGAAG
>JAYEMB010000108.1:0-3193 GCA_034717855.1 Campylobacterota bacterium | reverse complement strand
GCGGCGACACCAAAAACAGTATTTATGAGTTTGTTTGTAAATCCATACTCTTCAAAGTAGATAAAGGCACTAAAAAGAAGTGCCGTTAAAATTCCAAGTAAAATAGTTTGTATAGTTTTATTCATGAAACGAATTATAGTCTAATTTTAAGTATATTTATTATGCTATAATAGTTTGTAAGAATAAAATAACAAAAGGATTTGTATGATTGAAGCAACAATGGCAGATTTAAGAAAGTCTATCAGTTTTTTTACAACTGATGAGATAGTTCACATAGTTAATGGCAGAAAAAAAGAAGAAGTTGGTTTTTTTGTTCCTACAATCTTTAAAGAAGAGTTCTCAAAGTTTATAGAAAAGGTAGAGAAAAAGAAAAAACTAGAACTTTTAAAAAGAGTAGCTATCTCTCAAAAACAAGACTCTATAAGTGATGGAGCTGTTGAAGATGGAATTAAATAGAGGTGATATCCATTTAGTAAATTTTAATCCTGCAAAAGGTGGCGAGATAGGTAAGTTACGACCAGCTATTATAGTGAGTGAAAAAACAGATAATGAAATTTTAGAAACTGTAATCGTAGTTCCACTCTCTAGTATAATAACGGAAGATGCTTTACCATATAGATATAAAATCTCAAAAAGAGACTTGCTAGAAAAAGAGAGCGATGCCTGCATATACGAGATAAGAGCTCTGTCTAAAAATAGAATTAAGCAGAAACTCTCTTCTCTTACTGAAAGCGAGATAGGAATAATTCAAAATGCACTCTGTATGGTTTTAAAGTAAGAGATGTAATGAGAGAGCTTTCTTTTTAATTTATTTGACCTTTTGCTTGAGCAGTTAAACCGTTTTTATAATCGAAATCCAATTTCATATATACTGGACTAATTGTTGGTGTGAAAGTAAATTCTTCAAAATTCTCACTTTAATAAGATCCACTATTGTTTGTAGCGTATTACTATAGCTATCTATAGTTACATTTGAATCTGCTGTTATAACAGTGCCATTAGCGGAAACAGTCATGGTTTGATTTAAAAGTGTACCCTCCAGCCCATTAATTAAGATACTTCCTCTAACTAGTTTTGAGACATATAAATTCCCAGTATCTCCTTTTCTATTAATGTAAAAAAATATCGTTAGAAAAAAGCTTATTCACAAAAATATCAAACATTTAGCTAGGATAGCAATTGTTTTAGATATGCCAATATCTTCATTTTTACACTCAATTTAACCCTCTTTTAGAATAACTTCTGTATAATCTCCGCAATTTTATTTAAACAAAGGAAGTTAGAGCATGGATATTATCTCTCAACTATTACCGTTCGTATTTTTAATCGCAATTATGTATTTTGTGATTATTCGCCCACAGCAAAAAGAGGCTAAAAAATTACAAGAGATGAGAGAGGCTCTTAGTAAAGGTGACAAAGTTATCACAAATGGTGGTTTTATTGTAACTATAAATAAAGTCGAAAATGACTTTTTAAGTGTTAAAATGAACGACGATGTTGTCGCAAAAATTACAAAAGACTCTATCGCTAAGAAGTATGAGGATGAAGCTTAATTATCGCATAGTCATATTCGCATTAGCGATAATTTTTGGTATCGGATTTTCTGCTCCATCTCTTCTTCAACTAGAAGAAGGTAAGAAAGTTACTCTAGGTCTTGACCTTCAGGGTGGACTTCATATGCTTCTTGGTGTTAAAACTGAGGAGGCTGTAAAGTCTCGCATAAAATCAATCGCTGCAAGTGTTAAACACTTTAGTGAGAGAGAAGATATTTTAATCGATGAGCTTAGCTTTGATGAAAGTAGCGTAGAGTTTATTGTTTTAGATAGTGATGAACTCCCTAAAGTACAAACTTTTTTAGAAGAGGTTGAGGGTTCTGTTATCGCAGTAAATGGCGAACAAGTATCTCTCTCTTTAACACCTGATGAGGTTGTAAAAACTGAAAAAGAGGCTATCTCTCAAGCTATTGAGACTATCAGAAATAGACTTGATCAGTTTGGTCTTGCTGAACCTGTAGTTGCTCGTCAGGGTGAAGAGAAAATCCTTGTTCAGTTAGCGGGTATCAAAACGCAAGAGGAAGAGCAACGTGCTCGTGAGTTAATCTCTCGTGCTGCAAAGCTTGAACTTATGGCTGTTGATGAAGAGAGAGCTGCACGTGTTTATAACATGAGCGATGCAGATGCTGCTGATTATGGTGATGTAATTTTAAGTGATGTTAAAAACCCTGAAATCAAGTATCTTGTTCGTGAGATTCCTATTTTAGATGGTGCAATGCTGACAGATGCTTCTATGGGCTTTGATCAAAACAACAGACCTCTGATTAACTTTAAGTTAAACGCAGAGGGTGCTGAAATTTTTGGTGACTTTACTGGTAGAAGTGTTGGTAAGCGTTTAGCTGTTGTCCTTGATGGAAAAGTTTACTCTGCTCCAAATATCAATGAGCGTATCGGTGGCGGTTCTGGACAAATTTCTGGAAACTATACTGTAATGGAAGCAAAAGATTTGGCTATTGCTCTTCGTTCAGGTTCACTCTTAGCACCAATATATATGATGGAAAAACGCTCAGTTGGACCAAGTCTTGGTGCTGATAGTATTAAGGCAAGTCTTGTTGCACTTGTTGGCGGGTTTATCTTAGTAATCATTTTTATGGTTTTCTACTACAGAGCCGCTGGTGTTATTGCAAATATTGCATTGATTTCTAACCTCTTTATTATCTTAGCGGTTATGAGTCTTTTTGGAGCTACTTTGACACTTCCTGGTATGGCTGGTATCGTCTTGACAGTCGGTATGGCTGTTGATGCGAATGTTATTATCTCCGAGAGAATACGCGAGCTTGTTTATGAGGGAAAATCTATGCATAAAGCGATAGAAGATGGCTACTCAAACGCAATGCGCGCTATTTTAGATGCAAATATTACAACACTTATCGCAGCGGTAGTTCTTTACGCTTATGGAACAGGTGCGATTAAAGGTTTTGCTATTACGATTAGTATTGGTATTTTAGCCTCTATGTTAACTGCAATTCTTGGAACACATGGAATTTATCAGATGCTAGAAGATAGAATCGCAAAAAGTAAAAATAACCGTTTCTGGTTTGGGATTAAGGGGTAGACATGGAATTTTTTAAATATACAAGAACCTTTAGTTTTATGGGCAAATCTAAATTTGCTATGGTTATTTCAATAATTTTAGTGCT
>JAYEMB010000107.1:0-3194 GCA_034717855.1 Campylobacterota bacterium | reverse complement strand
AGATGAATAGCTTGACATTCTTAAGAAAAAACACTAAAAATGGAATACCGAGATTTCCAATGTTAATTGAAAAGTTTGAAAGACAACAAGAAATTGATAAAAAGAATGCTTGACCTACTTGGTAGGATAACAAAAACTAATAAACGAAGTATGAACTTGGATAAATTCAGGACTGCTAATCTAAAAGATATTGCTAATAATGTCAAGAGTGGTAGTTGAAACTGAGAACCTCAAACGGAAGAAATCAAAGTTTTTAAGAAAGATTTATCAGATGTTTATAAACAAAAAGAAGGAGATTTTAAGTTTATGCAGGCTAATCAATGAAGATTATGACCAGCAACTGTATTTCCTGAAATAGATAAATTAACTAAATGATTTAGAAAAGGTTGATTGATAGGTATATGAGCTTTCTCTAATACCTGAAAATCACAATTATCTTATCATTATGCACAATGATTTCTAAAAGACTGATTAGATATTGCATACTTCTCATTAGAGGTTAATGCATCAAAGGTTTTAACACATATTACTCAATATTATGACCACATAGATTTTAAAGAAGCAGCAGAACAGGAAGACACTTGAAAGTACAAATGATTACTGTCTATCTATGATAGTAATGATTACAGTACACTAGAAGAGATTGAGGCTTATGTTGATACATTTAAGCCAGATGTAATATTTATTGACTTTATCCAAATGCTTAAAGTAAAATGAATATTCAAAGAATATGAGATGTTAAAAGAATGTGCTGGTAGACTAGCTACTTTATGATTAAGGAACTGAACTACTATCATATTCTTATCTCAAGTTAGTAATGATGATAATAAATGAACTGCTAAAGATAGTAACTTCAAATGAGGTTGAGATCTATTTGCTAGATGTGACTTAGCTTTCTTTATGAAAAAGACAGACCATGAGAATGTTATTGAATATTTCCTAAAGAAGAATAAAGATTGACCAGCATATAAACCTTTCAACTTAGCATTTGATTTTACTAATTGAAAATGTATCCTTAAAGATTACTGATCATTAGCAACAGCAACAGAAGTATTATTTAATAAGTAAGACTACGCTACGCCTAACAATTAAAAGATTACACAATGAGTAAGATAATAACATTTATAGATAAATTTAAAATAGACTGATGCAGAATAGAATATTCTAAAACTCTTAAGAAATGAATGAAGACTATAACTGAAGAAGAAGCATTGACAAATAAAGAATCTAATATTTATTTTGTTGGTTGAGTTAACGCTGAACTACCAATGGACAAGAGAGCAGGTGATAATGATATTCTTTATACCAACAGAATAGTCTTAGATTTAGATTTAAGGAAGGATTTAGAAGCTCAAGGTATACTCGTATCAGATGACGATTTAAAAGCCATAGGGAGAGAGTTAGGGGCTGAAATGGATAAGGATGATATGTTTAAAGAATATAGTTTTATTACATTCAGTTGAAATTGATTACATATATTCTTTTTATGAAAACCAATTAAGATAGATAAAAAGATTTATAGTTTATGAATAGAATGTATTTACAGAGAGTTTGAAAGAAAGTTTAAGTTTGTACCTGATATAGCTTGTAGAAATATAGGTCGTATTATCAGATTACCTTGAACTGTAAATCAAAAGAACTGATCTGAAACTGAAATACTAGTTTCTAAAGATGAAGAGTCTAGATTAGTTTCATTTATATCTGCATTCTGAATTAGAGAACAGGAGAAAGTTAAAACAGCTGCTGCAAAAAGATTAAAAGAAATAGAAGAGAACTTGAAATTGTATGGGGAAGATGAGAAATTCTATCAAGAAATAAATGAAAATATACCAGCTCATATGATTGCTGAGAAATTATTGCCTGAATTTAAATTTGATGGTAGAAGAAATTTCAATAACAATAAGTGATGAAATACTTGATATTTCTACTCAGAAGATAAGAATGCTATTATAAATTGAGGATCAAGATATTTTGCATGGTGAAATGATACTAGTTGATGGCAACCATTTAGTTTGATTAAGAACTGGTATTGATATAGTAACAAAGAAACATTTGAGTTTTGGAAGCAATTCTTAAAATAATACTTGACAATAAAAAATAATTTATTATGTTGAATATACAAAGTTTTTCATATACTTTTGATTAATTTATTTGATGACGCTTATCGCGTTTCTATACAGGACAAAAAAGCTACATTTTGAACTAGACACGTACAGTCTAACTTATGGCGAGTAAACAAAACCTGCATTGCAAAGAACTATTATAAACAGCTAACCTACTCAAAGAAAAAACGAGGTGCCAACCGAGTGGACAAAGAGAGTGGAGCACAGCGCAACGAATGAAGTATGAGTCAAAGATATTGAAGCTACAATACATTTATGGATGACTATCAATTTGCTTTACAGATTGAATATCAAAACATTAAGAATCCAAAGGTTACTTTGGAGGATTATTATATTAAAGAATGGAATGAATATGTTGATGAGAATTACAGTTGAGTAAAAGTAGAAAGATTAAAGAAATAACAAATAAAATATGTCAGATACTAAACAAAAAACTTATACAGAAGAACAATTAAGAGAATGAATTGCTAATTGAATATTATTAAATGTAATTAATCTTGCTAAATTTATTGATAAGATTAAAATGGATTGATATGCACCAATTAAGATGACTAAGAAACAACAAAAAGAATCATCTATTCCAGTTGTAGATTATCAAGTAATAATTCATCAATTAAATAATGTATTTGCATCACTAATGGAAGAATGATGATTTGAAATTAATGATGAATGACAGTTAAGTAAGAAAGCTAAATAAGATTATATGAAACCAGAAGAATATTTAAAAAGATTTGAAGAGATTACATCTTCAATGTTAGAAATAACAAAAGCAAAAAATCATGACTATTCTTGAACTGAAGATGCATTTGCAAACTTTAGAATGTGTGAAAACTTATGAATTACTTCAGTAGAAAATTGAATACTTGTTAGAATTACAGATAAATTATCTAGAATTTCTACATTAGTACAAACTTGACAAGAATGAAAAGTACAAGATGAAAAGATTGCAGATACATTACAAGATATGGCAAATTATGCTATTATCTTAAAAATATTTTTAGAAGAGAAACAAGAGGTTAAAGATATAGAAGATAAAGTAAAGTGAAGGATATTTCTTAAAATATGTCCTTG
>JAYEMB010000106.1:0-13242 GCA_034717855.1 Campylobacterota bacterium | reverse complement strand
TGAAGAGTATCTTCAGGTAGATAAAAACTCTACTGCGTTTAAAGAGTTTATCAAAGAGACAAAGGAAGATTGTTTAGATGACTCATGGTTCTAAATATGATTTAAACTCTCCTCTAGTTTGTGAGGGGGTTATAGGTGATGGCTGTGGAGGAGGAAGACTCTTTTTAGTTGAAGATGAAACACTCATAGCCTATGACCCACAAACGCAAGAGTCTGTAACACTTTTTGAAAATATTGTTGATGCAAGAGAGGTTTCTAAAGAAGCTTGTATAGTTACAATTAGATGTAAAAATATCAAGAGAAACTTTGATTTGTCATCTATGAAAGAAGTTTAAGTTATAAAGTAGTACGATAGTAGGTATGAAAGTGAAAATATTTTTATTCTTATTTGCATTGGTTCTAGCTATAAATGCAACCGTCTATTTCGTTACCAAGGTAAACACCGAACAGCGAATAAGCTTAGTACTAAATGAAAATATGAAAAATCTCCAAACTCATTTTGAAATACTTTTACACTCTCAAAAAATCACTTCAGAAAACTTATATAAAAGAACTATAAATACAGAAGGTTTTGACAAAATAATGCGTCAAGCAAAGAGTGCTGACGAAGAGCAGAGAACTCTCTTGCGTAAACAACTTCATGTACTTCTCAAAGATAATTATGGATATGCAAAAAGGGCTGGTGTTTTACAATACCACTTCGTATTTCCTAACAACAGAGTTTTTTTAAGGATGCACAAGCTAGATAAGTTCGGAGACGACTTAACAGCCGTCAGAGAAGATTTCGCATATACAAATAGAACAGAAAAACCAATAAGCGGTTTTACTCAAGGTAGAACAGCACACGCTTTTAGAAATGCCTTTCCCCTTTTTGATGTAGGTGGTGAACATATAGGAGCAATGGAGGTCTCTTTCTCAAGTGACGGTTTTCAAGAGTACTTAACGGAAGTAAGTCATATACATACGCACTTTTTAGTTAAAAAAGATATTTTTGACGCCAAAACATGGGAGAGAGATGACTTAATACTCAAGTATCACCAAAGTGCAGAACATTCTAACTATATGATGACGATGAACAGACAGCATTCGATACAAGCGTGTATAGTTGATAATAGAGTAAAACTTGAATCAGTGATAGATATAATTAGTCAAAAAGAGGCTCTTGGAAAAGCTTTTAGTGTTTATGTAGAAAATGAGGATAAACAGATAAATGTAGTCTCATTTCTTCCTATTAAAAATATAAATGAGAAATTGGTAGCTTGGTTAGTATCATACGAAAAAGATGATTTTATTAAGATGACAATACAAGGTGCTTATGGAACAAGACTAGTCTCTTTTTTAGCTTCACTTGTATTAATCTACTTTATATTTAAACAGATAAAAGCGAAAAGGAGAGTAGAAGAAGAACACAGACTTCTTGATGAGGTTCTCTCTACAACTGATGATGTTATATTTATAACAGATTTTAAAGAGATAAAGTTTTCAAACAGAAGTTTTAAAGAGTTGGTACAAATAGAAAGCTCTCTAGAGTATAGAAAAGATGTAATTGATATGTTTGTTGTAGCAGAAGGTTTTTTACATAGAGGTTTACTGAAAAAAGGCGAAACCTTTAGCGACTTAATAACAAGGACTTCAGTTGTCGATAGAACAGTTGCTATTTTAGATAAACATTTAGTTTTAAAAGTATTCAAAATAGATATTACTACAAGTAAGGCAAAGGGAGAAGGTCATTATTTAATAACTTTGACAGATATTACTAAGATGAAAGAGCAACAGACTGAAACAGAAATTAAAGCGTACCTAGATGGTCTAACAGGTATATCTAATAGAAACAAATTTGATGAAATCATCGGCAATGAGATGAAGAATTCACAGAGATATCATAGACCTCTCTCGATGGCAATCTTAGATATTGATAAGTTTAAAGATTTTAACGACACTTATGGTCACCTAATAGGTGATGAAGTGTTGATTATGTTGGCTCAAAATGTAAAGTATTGTATAAGAGAAACAGATGTTTTTGCACGATGGGGCGGTGAGGAGTTTGTTCTATTGTTTAGGGAAACTGATGTGGTGCAAGCTAAAATAGTATCTGATAAAATAAGAAAACATATAGCAGAACTCAAGCATGAAACGGCTGGAAGTATAACGGCAAGTTTTGGTGTGACTGCGTTTAAGGACGGAGATACATTGGATGGTATGTTTAAAAGGTGTGATGATGCCTTGTATAAAGCTAAAGAGAGTGGTAGAAATAGAGTAGAGGTCTTGTAGGAAAATTTTGCTATAATTTTCTAAATAAAAATATAAAATAAAAAGAGAATAGATTATGCAACAAGTCGAGCCAATGACACTTTTCGGTTATGAAAAACTACAAGCGGAAGTAAAAGATTTAAAACAAGTGAAACGTCCACAGTGTGTCAAAGATATTGAAGAAGCATTAGAGCACGGTGACCTGAAAGAAAACGCAGAGTACCACGCAGCAAAAGAGATGCAGAAAAATATAGACAATCGTTTAGCAGAACTTCAAAATTTACTTGGGAACTCTCAGATTGTTGACCCGACTGAACTTGAGCATGCTAAAGTGAGTTTTGGCTCAACTGTAGTTATGACAGATATGGACTCTGAGGAAGAGGTGACTTATACAATTGTGGGTGGATGTGAATCTAACCCTGATATGGGGCTCATCTCGTTTGGTTCACCTTTGGCAAAACAACTTCTTGGACGTGAAGAGGGCGATGAGGTGAAAGTTCGTCTTCCAGGTGGAGAGAAAGAGTTTGAAATCGATGAGGTAAAATACCAGGAGATTGTCTTTGAGTGCCACTAAAATAGATGTCGGGATAATTGGTGTAAGTGGTTACACAGGTTTAGAGCTTGTAAAAATGCTTATCAACCATCCCACTTTTAATCTCAACTATGTAGCAAACTCTACTGGTGAGACAAAAATGGATGAATTGCACCCATCTTTAAGTGGTGTATGTTCTCTTGAAGTGAAAAAAGCAGATGTTGATGAGTGTGCTGATAGTTGTTCTTTAGTCTTTTTAGCAGTGCCGCATAAAACTGCGATGGCGTTTGTAAAGCCTTTTATGAAACGCGGTACGAAGATAGTAGATTTTTCAGCTGATTATAGACTGACACAAGATGTTTATGAAGAGTATTACTGTCCTCATACGGATAAAGAGAACTTAGAAAATGTTGTTTATGGTCTTCCTGAGATGTATCGTGATGAGATTAAAAAAGCTTCACTTGTAGCAAATCCAGGCTGTTTTCCAACTTCTGCAATTTTAGGCTTACTTCCATTTATGGATAAGCGTGTGGCTGGGAGTCCAGTCATAGTGGATGCAAAGACTGGTGTTAGTGGAGCAGGAAAGAAACTGAGTGAAGTAACTCATTTTGTAAATGTAAACGATAACCTTTTTGCATACAATCCTTTTCACCATAGACATGCACCGGAGATTGCCCAGAAGTTAGGTATAGATTTTAATGAGGTAAACTTTGTACCCCATTTAGTGCCACTGACTCGTGGGATGTTATCATCCATCTATATTCAAACGCAAGGTGAGTTTGATGCTGAAAAAGTTGTACGAGAGTTTTATAAAGATGAGCCTTATGTACGCGTGAGCGAAAACCCAGTAGATATGAAAAATACTGCTGGAACAAATTTCTGCGACATCTATGTAAAACAAAAAGGTAATCTTCTTTTCATTTCAAGCTCTATAGATAACTTACTTCGTGGTTCATCATCCCAAGCACTTGCAAATGCAAACTTAATGATGGGGCTTAATGAAAATACAGGAATTCCAAATATAGCCTATGTCCCATAAAAGAGAGAGTAGTGTGATAAAGATAAAAGAGGGTGCTGTTGTAATATCGGATGCTCACTACTCACATCTGCGCCCAGAACTCTTAGGTCTCATAAAAGATATTGAGTCCAAAAAAATTAAAGCTACACAACTTCTTCTGATGGGTGATATATTTGACGCTCTTTTTGGCGGTATAAGCTACACCTTAAATCAAAACACCGAGATAGTAAAACTTCTAAATAGTATCTCCCAAGATATAGAGCTTATATATTTAGAAGGAAATCACGACTTTAATCTCAAAAATATCTTTGTAAATGCTAAAGTTTTTCCTATGCAAACGCAGCCAGTGATGTGCCAGTATGAGGATAAAACAGTCTGTTTAGCTCACGGTGACTTTGATGGAGCAAGAGGATATAGAATCTATAGCTCTATTATTAGAAACGCAACAGTTCTCTCTACATTAGAGTTCATTGATAAAATATTAAATAACTCTATTATTAAAAAAATCGATAAATACCTTACAAAAAAAGAGGATTGTAATGAGTTTGTTGGCTTCAGAGAGTTTGTCGCTAAACGCATGAGTTCTAGGGTTTCGTGTGACTATTTTATCGAAGGACATTTTCATCAAAACGTAGCTATGAAATTTGGTGATTTGAGCTATATAAACTTAGGTGCTTTTGCTTGCAATCAAAGATATTTTATAGTAAAATCTTTACAAGATAAAGAACTATTAGAAGAAAATATTTTCTCTAAAGGGATATAAATATGGATGATAATTCACTCAAAGTTGGTTCCAATGAGATGGAACTTGTAGATTTTCGTATTTTAAAAGAAGATGAAAATGGCGTTTATGAAGGTATATACGGTATTAATGTTTCAAAGGTACGTGAAATTATCCGTGTTCCTAACTTAACAGAACTACCTGGTACACCGGATTTTATAGAGGGTATATTTGATCTGCGTGATATTGTGATACCTGTTGTAAATCTGGCAAAGTGGATGGGAATTCAAGAACCAGAGCATGTGGAGAAAAACTCAAGAGTTATTATTACAGAGTTTAACAATGTTCTTATTGGATTTATTGTTCACGAAGCAAAAAGAATTCGTAGAATTAACTGGGGAGATATAGAACCAGCAAGTTTCTCAAGCGGTTCTGATGGTTCAGGTGCACTTGAAGGTAATAAAATAACCGGTGTTACAAAGATAGAGGGCGATAATGTTCTGCTTATTCTTGACTTAGAGAGTGTTGTTCAGGACTTAGGTCTTTATGAGCCTGATGTAGATAATGTTCCTGAGGCTATGGAGACATTCTCAGGATTAACTCTCGTCCTTGATGATAGTTCAACAGCTAGAAAAATAGTTAAAGAAGCACTTATAAAGATGGGCTTTCAAGTTGTTGAAGCGATGGATGGTCAAGATGGTTTGGAAAAATTAGAAGGTCTTTATAACACATATGGAGATTCACTTAGTGATAATCTTAAACTGATTATTTCAGATGTTGAGATGCCAAGAATGGATGGTTTTCATTTTGCAGCAAATGTAAAAGAGGATGGAAGATTTGGGGATATCCCAATCGTTTTTAACTCATCTATCAGTGATCACTTTAGTGAAGGTAGAGGTCTTAAAGCTGGTGGGGAAGCTTATTTAGTTAAGTTTGAAGCAAGCTCATTTTATGATGAAGTAGCACGCGTAGTTCGTGCGCATACGAAGTAGGAGTATAAATATGGATGAATTTCAAGAGATACTACAAGATTTTTTAGTTGAGTCGTTTGAACTGGTTGAAAAGCTAGATGAAGATTTAGTTGAGTTAGAAAACAGACCAGAAGATTTAGAACTATTAAATGGAATCTTTCGTGTTGCTCACACTGTTAAAGGAGCTTCATCATTTTTAAACTTTGATGTTTTAACGCACTTAACACATCACATGGAAGATGTTTTAAATAAAGCGAGACATGGTGAACTAATAATTACGCCAGATATTATGGATGTAATTTTAGAGTCTATTGACCTTATGAAAGCACTTTTAAATGTTATCCGTGATACAAGTGCGGATGCAGGGATTGATGTAGCTGCTTGTGTTGCACGCCTAGATAAAGTGGCCGGTGGATCAGGAGAAGTTCAAAGTCCTGTCTCTGAAGCTCCTGCAGCTGTTGCAGAAGTTGCTACTGTTGAGGAAACTCCTGCTGCTGAAGAAGATGATATCGATTACGATAATATGGATCCAGATGAGCTTGAAGCAGAGATTGAGAGACTTTTAACTCAGCGTCAAGATGAAGATAAGGCTAAACGCGAAGCAAAAATAGCTGCAGGAGAGAGCGTACCTGAAGCTCCTCCAGCACCAGAGGATGATGCAGAAGAGTCTAAGGCTGAACCTACTCCAGCACCAGCAGCTCCAACTCCTCCTCCAACAGTGCCAAAAAAACAAACGCAAGAGAGTGCTCCAAAAGCTGCAGCTCCTGCAAACAGAGCACCAGCAGCAGTAGAGCAGACGATACGTGTTGATGTGAAAAGACTTGATCACTTGATGAACCTTATTGGAGAGCTTGTTCTTGCAAAAAACAGACTTATCAAAATTAATGATGATGTTGAAGAGCGCTATGAGGGTGAAGAGTTTTTAGAAGAGCTAAATCAAGTTGTTTCTATAGTTTCACTTGTTACAACTGATCTTCAAATAGCTGTTATGAAAACGAGAATGTTGCCGATAGGAAAAGTCTTTAACAAGTTCCCAAGAATGATTAGAGACCTAACTCGTGAGTTAAACAAAAAGATTGAACTTGAGATTTCGGGTGAAGATACAGAGCTTGACAAGTCTATTGTTGAAGAGATTGGTGATCCTCTTGTGCATATCATTCGTAACTCATGTGATCATGGAATTGAGACACCAGATGTTCGTTTAGCTGCAGGAAAAGTAGAGACTGGAACGATAGCACTCAAAGCGTACAATGAAGGTAATCAAATCGTCATACAGATTGATGATGACGGTAAAGGTTTAGATGCTGAAATGCTTAAGGGTAAGGCGCTTGATAAAGGTCTTATTAGTGAGAAAGAAGCTGACTCTATGAGCGATAAAGAAGCTTTTAGTCTTATCATGAGACCAGGTTTTTCAACTGCTGCCGCTGTGACAAATGTTTCAGGTCGTGGTGTTGGTATGGATGTTGTTAAAACAAACATAGAGAAAGTAAATGGTATTATTGACATAGAGAGTGAGATAGGTCAGGGAAGTTCAATGAGACTTAAGATTCCTCTTACTCTTGCGATTATTCAAGCTCTTTTAGTTGGTGTTCAAGAGGAGCATTATGCAATTCCTTTGGCATCAGTTTTAGAGACAGTAAGAATATCTAAAGATGAGATTTACACAGTTGAGGGTCGCTCTGTTATGAGACTTCGTGATGATGTGTTATCACTGGTACATATAGGGGATATCTTCGAAGTTGAGAGAATTCTTGATGCTAGTGAACACGCTTATGTAGTTGTTTTAGGTCTTGGTGTTAGTAAGTTAGGACTTATCGTTGATACACTTGTTGGACAAGAAGAGATAGTTATTAAATCTTTAGGAGAGTATCTAAAAGGTATAGAGGGAATCGCTGGGGCAACAATCCGTGGTGATGGAGGTGTTACCCTTATCTGTGATGTAGTAGCACTTATGGATATGGCAAAAGGTGTAAAGTCAACTGTCTTAGAGAGTGAGTCTGGTGGTGCAGGATCAAATGAGAAAACAAAAGCAAGTGACTATACAGTTATGATTGTTGATGATTCTAAAACTGACAGAACGATTATGAGAAAAGCACTAGAACCTATTGGAGTCACACTTGTTGAAGCTGCTGATGGTCAAGAAGCGCTGAATATTTTAAAAGCGGGTGAGCATAATTTTGATGCGATGCTTATAGATATTGAGATGCCTAGAATGGACGGTTACTCATTAGCTACAGAGATCAAAAAATATAACAGATATAAAAATCTACCTCTCATTGCAGTGACATCTAGAACTGGTAAGTCTGACCGTATGCGTGGTGTTGAATCTGGAATGATTGAGTATATTACGAAACCTTATTCTGCTGACTACCTCTCAAGTGTAGTTCAAAGAAATGTTAACTTTAAATCGGAGTTTTTATAATGAGTGATAAATTAAAACAGATTATTAATAAACAGAGTGAACAGCAAGATACAGAAACCTTAGATCAGTCTGATGATATTGTTCAGTTAGTTGGATTTGTGATTGGAGAAGAGGAGTACGCTGTGCCAATTCTTGCAATTCAAGAGATTATTAAACCCTTCACTTGGACAAGATGTCCGCAAGTACCTCCATATGTTTTAGGAGTGTTTAATCTTCGTGGTTCTGTTATTCCATTAATAGATCTTCGTGTGAAGTTTGGACTTCCTTCTAAAAATCACAATGATGAGACTAGGTTTTTTGTACTCAAGCAGGGTGATGAAGTTGCTGGTTTTGTTATAGATAGATTAACAGCTGCTATTAGAATTAAAAAAGAGAATATTGGACCTGCTCCTGATACGATAAGTGGTGATGACACTATGATTGAGGGTGTTGGTAAACAAGAAGATAGAATTATTACAATCTTAAAAGTTGACAAATTACTAGAGAGAGATTTCTAGTTATAAACGCAATGAGCAACTCTGCACTGAAAATCAGACAAACTAAAGAGAAGCTTACTCTGAAATTTTCAGGTGAGCTTACTCTTTTTACTCTTACAACTCACGAAAAAGAGATAGACTCTCAAGCTTTGATATATCCGGCAGAAGTAGAAATAAATTTAGAAAATTTAAGCTATATAGATACAGCAGGAGCCCTTTTTCTTGACAAAATTTATAACTACTTTTTAAGAAGTGATAACAGAGTACAGATTGTTACTAGTGATAAAGAGACCTTAGATACTCTGAACTTGGTAAAAAGTAAAAAGTATAAAGCTAAAGAGATGAAAACTAAAAAAGAGAGAAGTGTCGTTGAGTCTCTTGGTAAATACACACATAAACACTTCTTAGGATTTTTATCATTTATGGCGTTTTTAGGAGAGCTTTTTGCTACAAAACTGCACTATCTCAAGTCGATTAAAAATATCCGTTTTAAAGAGATTGCGTTTGAGATTAATGAGAGTGGAGTAAAAGCTGTTGGTATTATAGCACTCACCTCTTTTTTGATAGGTTTAGTTGTCGCCTATCAGTCAGCCTATCAGCTAAAAATATATGGGGCAAATATATTTATAGTTGATATGCTTGGTATCTCTATTTTAAGGGAGTTGTCCCCTCTTATTACAGCCATAGTTATAGCCGGTAGAAGTGGTTCTGCGTTTACTGCACAGATAGGTGCAATGAAGATAACCGAAGAGCTTGATGCTATGAGAACTATGGGCTTTTCTCCTCATAAATTTTTAGTTATTCCTCGAATTATTGCACTGATGATTGTAATGCCTATTTTAATTTTTATCTCCGATATCAGTGCAATAGCAGGCGGTATGATAGTTGCAAACTTAGACCTTAAAATAACCACAGAGCTTTTTATCGAGAGATTTAATGAAGTAGTAGCAGCAAAGCATTTTTTTATTGGGCTTATTAAGGGTCCATTCTTTGCGTTTTTAATAGCTACAATAGGTATTTATAGAGGTCTAATGGTTAAAAATGACACTCAAAGTATAGGCTTTAATACGACAAAAAGTGTGGTTGAATCTATTTTTGCTGTTATCGTTTGTGACGCAATCTTTTCAATAATGTTTACAAACTTGGGGATATAGCTGTGAAGAAGATTATTGAAGTAAAAAATGTTAAAACTGTTTTTGACGATAAAATAGTACACGATGGGCTAAATCTAAGTATCAATGAGGGTGAAATCTACGGTCTTTTAGGGCCGAGTGGATGTGGAAAAACGACTCTGCTTCGTGAGATGGTAATGTTACAAGATATTCACCATGGGAGCATAAACGTTTTAGGTCATAATCTAAATAAGATAAGTTTTGATGAGGCTCAGGGATTACGAAAAGAGTGGGGTGTATTGTTTCAAGCAGGTGCACTTTTTTCCTCACTGACAATAGCTGAAAACATAGCACTGCCACTCAAAGAGTACACAGACCTTTCTAAAAGTATGATAGAAGAGATAGTGAAATTTAAGATAAATATAGTGGGTCTTAAAGTTGAAGATGCCCATCTCTACCCATCTCAGATAAGTGGTGGGATGAAGAAAAAGGCAGGACTAGCCCGTGCACTAGCAATGGATCCTAAACTTCTCTTTTTAGATGAGCCAACAAGTGGACTTGACCCTATCTCTGCAAGAGATTTTGACTCTTTAATCCTAGAACTTCGTTCCCTTTTAGGACTTTCAATTGTGATGGTTTCACACGATTTACAATCAATTTATGATACACTCGACAGAGTAGCTATTATAGATGATAAAAGAATAGTATATGAAGGAAATTTAGAAAATATTAAAGAGTCAGATAGCATGTTTATAAAGACTTTTTTTGGAAAATATAATGAATAATAAAGTAAATTACACACTTATAGGTTTGTCGGTACTCATCGCTACAGCATTTATGTTTGCGTTTAGTTATTGGATGCTAAAACCGACTGTTGAGACAAAAACCACAAAATACAATATATACTTTGACGAGTCGGTATTGGGTTTAAATATAGATGCACCAGTTAAATACAGAGGGATTAGTGTAGGAAAGGTAACGCGTCTTCGAATCAGTCCCTATAGTTCAGAACAAGTAGAGGTTCTCATAACAATACTGAGTACAACACCTATAAAAGAAAATACAGAGGCTAGACTGACTGCTCAGGGAATTACAGGTTTGAGTTATATCAACTTAAGTATGGGGGAGCATGATGCGCCTGCTCTTGTAGCTAAAGATGACCAAGAGTATCCGGTTATAAAATCTGTGGCATCATTTTTTGAAGATTTTGAAAAGTCATTAGACTCAGTCTCATCAAAACTCTCGAAAACCTTGACAAAAACATCACAGCTTTTAAATGATGATAATCAAGAACAGATAAACTTACTGCTTCATAGAAGTGCTAGTTTTATGGATAGACTCGATAGGCTTTTGGATGAAAAAACTGTGCGCTCTTTGCAGCGTAGTATCCAAAATGTGGAGTCTGCAAGTAGCAAAGTTGATGGACTAATACCTAAGGTTGAAACATTTGTTGATAAGAGTATGGATTGGGAGAAGAAGATTGAAAACTCTTTTGATTCTATAATGAACAGCTATCTTGGTATTAGAGGCTCTATGGATGAGATTAAAAGAGCAGTCTCAAGTGGGGAGTTTAATGTCAAAGAGATAGCAGCTGATATTGTACCGACAATGAATAATACTCTTTTAGATATGCAGGAGTTAATGATAAAAGTACAAGATACACTTGAACAATACGATAGAAGTCCGGGTGATATTTTGTTTAAACAAGAAGATTTCAAAAAAGCTCCAGGAGAAAACTAGTGATAAAGTTAATCATTATAAGCATAGTAACATTTTTATTTATAGGGTGCTCAACAACAGTTCCGGCAGTAGCAGAATACAGAATAAATACACTATCTCCTGATACTGCGTTTAATGAGAGTGGGTGTAAGAAGCAGTCACTCAAAATTGCTCAAGCATTTAGTTCAAGCTCTTTAATGTCAAATAAGATGAGCTATGGTCTTGGAACTCACAAACAGTATAAGTTCACAGAGTCCCAATGGGCAGAGTCCCCAAATAGAGCGATAAGTGCTGCCGTTCTAGAGTATGTAAAATCTACAGAACTTTTCAACAGTGTGCAGATCTCAAAATCAAGAAGTAAAAATGGTCTTCTTATGGAGACAAATATAGAGGAGTTTATGCAATACTTCTCCGCGGATGAAAAAGAGTCTCTCGTCAGAGCTAAAATAAATCTAACGCTCATAGATGCACAGGCTAGCAAGGTTTTAGCAAGTAAAACATTTACCTCAGAAGTAGAGGTAGAGGAGCTAAACGCAGACAAAGGAGTTATCGCTTTAAACAGAGCCCTTCAAAATATTTTAGAAGAGTCTGGAGAGTGGTTGAGTGGAGTCTGTAGATGATAAAAGAGCAAGAGTATAAAAAACGCAGAGATAAGCTAGCCTCTAAACTTGCGAAAAATTCTATAGCTGTACTTTTTAGTGCAAACTATAAAAATCGTTCAAGCGATACAGATTTTCCATTTAGACAAAACAGTAACTATTACTATATGAGTGGGTTTTTAGAAGATAAGTCATGTTTAGTTTTTGTGAAGGGTATAAAAGAAGTAAAAACTATTTTATTTGTGCATAAAAAAGATAAAACGCAAGAGCTATGGAATGGAGAGAGAGTAGGTGTAGAGGCGGCTAAAAAAAGATTTTCAGTAGATGAAGTCTATCTCTATAATGAGTTTTCTACTAAGCTCAAAGAGTATGTTAATGGTAAAAAAACACTCTATTATGATTTTAATCTTGATTATTCAAAGGTAAAAATTTTAAAAAGACACTCTTCTGTAATTGACTCTTTTAAAAACATAGCTACTTCTATTCAAAAGATGAGGCTTATTAAATCTGACTCTGAAATAGCCTTGATTAAAAAAGCGATATCTATAACAAAAGATGCTCACCATAGAGCTATGCGTAAATCTTCAAGCTTAGAGTATGAGTATCAACTCCAAGCTGAGATAGAGTATGAGTTTAAGAGACATGGTGCTTATAGTGACGCATACACCTCAATAGTTGCATGTGCAAACGCAGCAAATACTCTGCACTATATTAAAAACGACAGAGAGCTTGTCAAGGGTGAACTGATATTGATAGATGCGGGGTGTGAGTATAAGTATTATGCAAGTGATATCACAAGAAGCATACCTGTAAGTGGTAGATACACAGAGGCTCAAAAAGAACTTTATAACATGGTGCTAGATGTTCAGCTAAAAATCATAAAAATGATTAAGCCCGGAGTGAAACGCAGTGATCTTCAAAAAAAAGCAGTTAAGTTGCTATCTAGGGGTATGATAGAGCTTGGCATTTTAAAGGCTTCTCTGAAAAAGGCTATAAACAAAGAGCTCTATAAAAAGTACTACCCTCATGGAATAGGGCACTGGATGGGAATAGATGTTCATGATGAAGCACCTTACAAGTATAGTGACGGCAAAGAGATTCCACTTAAAAAAGGTATGGTTTTAACAATAGAGCCGGGTATTTATATTGATGAAAATGATAAAGAGGTTCCTAAAAAGTTTAGAGGTATCGGTATAAGAATTGAAGATGATATTTTAGTAACGAAAAAAGCTTCTGAAAATCTATCTTCTAAAATTGCTAAGAGTGTTGAAGAGATAGAGTCTATCTACTCTTCATAGTAGTCGCTTACTGGTTGCCCTGTTCAGCTTTTTGTTTCTCTATCTCTTCTTGATGTTTAGACATCTCAAGTCTAATCTCATCCATTGTGTGCGGAGGAACATTGTCATCTTTCGCCCATTTCAC
>JAYEMB010000105.1:0-3242 GCA_034717855.1 Campylobacterota bacterium | reverse complement strand
CCTCAGCATATGTTTATGGCTATCGCTATGTTCTTGGCTCAGCGTGAAGAGAACAAACACGAGTGGGCTATCAAGTTTTATGACATGATTTCTCAGTTTCAAGTTATGCTTGCAACTCCAACTCTCTCAAATGCTAGAACAACTAGACACCAACTAAGTTCATGCTACATCGGTTCAACTCCTGATAACATCGAAGGAATATTTGACGCTTACCAAGAGATGGCGATGCTCTCTAAGTTTGGTGGCGGAATCGGTTGGGACTGGACAGGTATTCGTTCAATGGGTTCATTCATCGATGGACATAAAAACGCAGCGGGTGGAACTGTACCATTTCTTAAAATCACAAACGACATCGCAATCGCTGTTGATCAACTAGGAACAAGAAAAGGTGCTATCGCTGTTTATATGGAACCATGGCACATCGACATAAATGATTTCCTAGACCTGAAGAAAAACTCTGGTGAAGAGCGTCGTCGTGCTCATGACCTCTTTCCATCTCTTTGGTTAAACGATATGTTCATGCAGAGAGTTCAAGAGGATTCTATCTGGACACTTTTTGATCCTTATGATGTAAAGGAACTAGCAGAGTTATATGGCGATGCGTTTAACAAAAGATATATGGAACTCGAACAAGATGAGTCTATCCTCAAAGAGAAAGTAAAAGCGAAAGACCTTTGGAAAAAGATTTTAACTTCTTACTTTGAGACTGGTTCACCATTTTTATGTTTTAAAGATAATGCAAATAGAGCTAACCCTAATGATCACTTTGGTGTTATCAGAAGTTCAAACCTCTGTACTGAGATTTTTCAAAATACAGCACCAAACCACTACAAAATAAAATTCATTTTTGAGAATGGTGATAGCGTTAGTTATGAAGAGGAGGAGATGGTAACAGTTGATAGCGGTATAACAAAACCGGCTAAAAAAGTTACTGCCCTTGACTCACTTGGTGGACTTCCAATCTATGTGGTTGAGAAGGAGAAAGTGGATGGTTCGACTGCTGTTTGTAACCTTGCATCTATAAATCTCTCTCGTATTAACACTAAAGCGGAGATAGAGAGAATCGTTCCAACTGCTGTTAGATGTTTGGATAATGTGATTGACTTAAACTTCTATCCTGTTGAGAAAGTAAAACGCACTAACATGAAGTCTCGCTCAATCGGTTTAGGTGTTATGGGTGAAGCTCAGATGTTAGCAGAAGCTGGAATAGCTTGGGGAACTCAAGAGCACTTTGACAAGATAGATGAGATTATGGAGTCAGTTTGTTATAACACTGTCTCTGCTTCATCTGACTTAGCGGTAGAAAAAGGTGCATATCCAGAGTTTGAAGGTTCAAAATGGAGCAGAGGGATTATGCCTCAAGACCACGCAAACGCAGAGGTAATAAATCTTGTTGACCGTGGTGGACTTTTTGCTTCTACTTATGAGTGGGATGAACTTCGCTCAAAAGTAAAGTCTCAAGGAATGAGAAATGGTTATCTGATGGCTGTTGCTCCTACGAGTTCTATCTCTATTTTGACAGGAACTACTCAAGCTATTGAGCCGGTATTTAAACGCAAGTGGTTTGAAGAAAACCTTTCAGGTCTTATTCCGGTAGTTGTTCCTAAACTCTCTCCTGACACTTGGGCTTACTATACACCTGCGTATGATCTCAACCAAACAGTTTTAATCAAAGCCGCAGCCATTCGTCAAAAATGGATAGACCAGGGTCAATCACTGAATATTTTCATCACACTAGATAAAGCAAGTGGTAAATACTTAAATGAAATCTATATGCTTGCATGGAAACTCGGTCTTAAATCTACTTACTACCTACGTTCACAATCTCCCGAAGTTGCAAACGATGTAGAAGATAGAAGTATGGAATGTGTTGGTTGCCAATAGAGACTAAGATATGAAACCACTTTTAGCAAAAGATTTAGCTGCGTTTATGCAGCGTTTTAACAACTTCAAAGATGGAGAGTTTCGCTCTCTTGAGGTTCTCTCCCCTACAGCTATGAAAATAACACTGGCTGGACAAGATGAAGCACGAGCTTTTGACTGGGTAAGTTTAGAGTTAGAGTTTGAAAGTGTTAGTGATGCTAGACTTTTAGATAGTGAAAAACTTCATCTAATTGATATGAGTGAGGGAGTAAATCTTATTCACAATGAAGCGTTTGCTTTTGGTGTTGGCGAGTATGACAATATCTCTAGCATAAAAAATTCTACTTGTTACATAATCTCTAAGGCAGTAAAATATCAAGAAGCCAACTTTTAAAGGATAAATCATGAGAGTAGTATGCCCCCACTGTTTAAGTGTAAATAACGTTCCAAAAAAAGATTCTTACAAAAAAGCCAACTGTGGCAAGTGTAAAAAGTCACTACTAGACACAAAGCCCATAGAGCTTACTGAAGCAAATATTGATGAAGTATTGGTAAATAGTGACATTCCAGTTATTATTGACTTCTGGGCACCTTGGTGTGGTCCTTGTAAGATGATGGGACCTGTGTTTGAAAAAACTGCTACTTCTTTCCCTTTAAAAACTCTCTTTGTTAAAGTAAACACTGAGAATGAACAAAATTTAGGTGCTAGGTTTGGGATTAGAAGTATTCCAACCCTTATGGTTTTTAAAGGCGGAAAAGAAGTTCACCGCGTTTCAGGTGCACTCGATGAGACAAACCTCTCACAACTTGTTTCACAATTTATCTAAACTAAATAATCAAAACCAATAGATAAGCTTAATTTATATCTGATTCTCACTGCTCTATAATGAGTAAAAGTAAAAGGATATATCATGCAAAAATATATATGTACAGTATGTGATTATGTATATGACCCTGAAGTTGGTGATGAAGAGAGTGATATTGCACCTGGGACTGCGTTTGAAGATCTACCAGATGATTGGACCTGTCCTGATTGCAGTGAGCCCAAAGAGAGCTTTGAGCCACTAGAAGAGGATTAAATGTACGAGCAGCAGTAATCAGTAACTGTTTTAATTTTCAAATCAAATGATGAGTTTGCTGGAACATTGAAACTCTCTGGCGTGCTAAGTGTTTTCCAATCTTCACCTGGGAGTTTGATTTCAAGCTCACCACTTAACATCTCCATAATCTCAGCTGCGTTTGTACTAAAAGTATACTCACCTGGTAACATAATCCCCAGAGACTGTGTAGAGCCATCAGCTAACTCAACTGTTCTACTTGTAACTTTCCCATCATAATAGATATTTGCTGCTTTTACTATCGTTGCGTTTTGAATTTTT
>JAYEMB010000104.1:0-3258 GCA_034717855.1 Campylobacterota bacterium | reverse complement strand
TACACCAACAATAAAACACATGTAAATATTACGTGTAAAGTATGCGGTAATGCTATAAGAAGAAGGCCTGACACACACCTAAGAGGTGCAGGTTGCAGTAAATGTCAAGTAAAAAGACAAAGCCAATTACAAACTAAGAGTAAGGAACAAGTGCTATCAGAGTTTATAGAAGTACATAAAGACACTTACAATTACGACATGAGTACATACATTAACGCTACCAGTAAAATGGAAATAACGTGTAAAAAGCATGGAGTATTTAAACAGACACCATCGAGTCACTTGTTGGGGTCTGGTTGCAGAAAGTGTGGCACAGAACGAACAATGACAGTACTAACAAAAACTACAGGAGAATTTATCTTCCAAGCTAAGGAAAGGCACGGAGATAGGTATGACTATAGTGATACTGTATATGTAAAAGATGCCAGCGAAGTTAACATTAGATGTATAGAACACGATATAAAATTCAAACAAACTCCAAATAAGCACTTAGCTATAAGGCCTAACTCAGGTGGATGTCCTGAATGTGCTAGATTAGCTAAAGGTGCTGACAAATTACTTGGAGAAGAGTATTTCGTAAGCAATGCCGTAAGAATACACGGAGATAAGTACGACTACTCTGATCTTCACTATACAAGCATGAGTGGAAGCAAAGTGCATATAAAGTGCAACTCTTGTAATAATGTATTTACTACAAACGCGAGTAATCACTTGTGGAGAGAGTCAGGTTGTCCAAGATGTTCTAAAAGCGGATATGATCAAACTAAACCAGGAATACTTTATTACTTATCCATCAATAACGGACAAGCATATAAAATAGGAGTAACCAACAGATCTGTAGATCTTAGATTTAGTCCTTCAGACTTAAAGAACATAACAACTTTAAAAACTTGGGAGTATCAAGATGGATATGTAGCGTTTGCAGAAGAGCAAAGAATATTGAAAGAATTCAAGTATGCAAAGTATCAAGGGGATGCTCTCCTTGTATCAGGAAATACAGAACTATTCAATCAAGACATACTACAACTTGATAACCACAAATGGAACAAGGATAACCAATGAAAACACGATACAAATACCTAGGTAAATACTATACAGATATTGTATTTTCAGAACATGAGAACGAAGACCCTAAGTACATGTTTATAAACGAAGAGGATGAGTCTGACATGTATCCAATGGATTTATTTATGGTAGTAGTAGAACCGACCTGTAACTACAACGGAATAATGTCCGAAACAAACACATCCGCAATAGTCTGCAAACTATCAGACTGTGGCGAACAAGCAAAATTATGGAGAATATACTAATGAAAAAGTACGAAGTAACACTAACCTTCGACGTAATAAGTACAGATTGTGTAGACCTAACGGTGGAAGCACTATCTGCAGAAGATGCTAAACGAGTAGCACATGAAAAATATCTATCAAATGTGGATATGGATTTCTACGCTGGAACTGACTCAGAAACAACTATTCAACCTAAAGAAGAGTGGTCAGTGGCAGAACTAATACCACACTCACTAGAGGAACTAGGGTATACATACGATCTAAGTTTCAATCCAAAGTTAATGTGTGTAGACCTAAACTTACATAGAATATCTGAAGCACCGTACAAGCTAAAAACATTTAGTGGTTTCTCAAAAGAAGAAACTAAAGCAAAAGCCCTTGAATGGGTACTAAATAGAGAGTAACCGTAACTTGGGCTAGCAAAGAACCCTACACAAGTAAACTATAAAGGAACACGCAATGCTATTAAGCACATTAACAGACCCAGAACGCAATAAAATGACTAGAGGATATCCTGTAATCATAGCATCAATGCCAGGTGCAGGTAAGACATCGGCAGTAGAAATGTTGCCAGATGAAGAGAAGCAGAGAACACTATTCTTTGATCTAGAGAACAAAGGATTTCCAAGTGATGTCGAGGAAGACTACTATAAGGTTGTAAAGTTAAAACCTATAGACAGTAAAGGTACCACATTTAAGGACCACTCCAACGTAATCTACAAGGATATAAATGAACTTCTACCATACCTAAAAAAGGCAATAGCTGCTGATAAAATAGATAGAGTCGTAATAGATTCATTCACAGCATATGTATCAGAACTAGAGCGCTATTTCGTGACTACAAGTAACGGATTTACAGTATGGAACTCATATAATCAAGCACTGCACGACTTCTTCAGATCTGTAAAAGAAGAAACATACATTCACAAGAAGTTAGTTTACATAGTAGCTCACTACAGACCTTCCAAAGATAAGAAGGACCCAGATGCAGAGAAATTTGTAGTAGTTAAAGGAACAGCTCATTACAGACTTATAGAGTCTAATGTAAACACAGTCATCTCAATAGAGGATTTCAAGTTAATTGCCGACAATTCTGATGATTGTAGTTCAACTAGAATCAGAAGAGATATGTCACCATACGAATCTTCAACTAACTCATTAGCTGTATTCGAAGATGACCTACTAAAAGCTATACAACCTAAATCAGAATAGCTTAAACCTATTCTGATAAACTTTCAACCCTCCGAAACTATTTGAGGTTAAACTAAGTCGCCCACAAGCTAACACACAGACTATACGCAGTATATGCAAATTAAGACGCAAAACGCGCAAGGAATTATCAATATGGCAAGATTTAACGAACAAGTAGGATCACTATCTAAAGAAGAACTAGACTCTCTAGGAAAGACATCATCACGCATCAGCAAAGCAGGAGCTCACCTAGTTAAGATCAAATCAGCACTAGAAATCAACGACCAATACATCAAGATTGAATTCGAAGACAAAGCAGGCTTAACAGCAGAGTACACAGGCTTCCTAGACTCAACTAAAGACGGTGTAACATCAGACAACATCTACACTCAGAACACTATGACTTTCATCGCTAAAGCATGTGGATTCGATAACGCAGCAAAAGCTTGTGCAAAGACTAAGCAAACAACTGTAACATTCAAAAGCGGTGAAAAAGACGCTGAGAGCTTCACATCCCTAGTTGGCAAAGAACTATACATCTTAACTACTTCAGAAATTGAGGCAGACGACAAAGACCCTAAGAAAACGTATGTAAAACAAAAGGTTAACGAGAAGAAATTCTTCGATAAACTAAAGCGTAACTCAATAGAAATCGCATCAGACGCTGACGAAGGGCTCACACTAGATGACGAAGATGCAGAAGCTAAAACAGTCGTAGAAATTCTCTACAAGCACACTGCAAACCAAGCTGCTCAAACTAAACTCATCCAACTACAAG
>JAYEMB010000103.1:0-3271 GCA_034717855.1 Campylobacterota bacterium | reverse complement strand
TGAGAGTTTTTGAACTCTTCATTTAAGAAGTCAACGATTTTGTTATCAAAGTCATCACCACCTAAGAATGCATTACCATCAGTTGAAAGAACTTCAAATGTACCATCAGAAATCTCTAAAACAGTAACATCAAATGTACCACCACCAAGGTCATAAACAAGTACATTCTCTTCTGATTTAGACTCTAAACCATAAGCAAGTGCAGATGCAGTTGGCTCATTGATAATACGAAGAACGTTAAGGCCAGCAATAGTACCAGCATCTTTTGTTGCTTTACGTTGTGCATCATTGAAGTAAGCTGGAACTGTAATAACAGCGTCAGTTACAGTTGAACCGATATAAGCTTCCGCATCATCTTTTAGTTTGCTAAGAATCTTAGCTGAAATCTCTTGAGGAGTGTAGATTTTTCCAGCTACATCAACTGCTGCTGAACCATCTTTATCTACGATATTGTAAGTTACTTTATCGTGAGCTTGTTTTGCGTTTTCCTCATTCATCATAAGACCCATAATTCTCTTGATTGAAGAGATAGTCTTTTCAGGGTTTGTGATTGCTTGACGTTTTGCTGGATCACCAACAAGTACATCACCTTTATCTGTAAACGCAACTACTGATGGAGTTGTATTTTTACCCTCTGCGTTTGGGATGATTTTCGCTTCACCACCCTCATAAACTGCTACACATGAATTTGTTGTTCCTAAATCTATACCAATAACTTTACTCATTATATTATCCTTTAATTTTATCTATTTTAAATTTATTTCTTGTTTCTCATTCCCATGCTCTGCGTGGGAATGTATATATATTAGTTCCCACGCAGAGCATGGGAACGAGACTAATAACTAGTTTGCTACTATTACCATAGCCTCTCTAAGAGGACGGCTTTTATATTTATAACCAGTTTGAAAAGTTTGAACTATCTGTCCGCTCTCAACATCCTCACTCTCAACACTCTGTACAGCGTTATGAATATTAGGATCAAAAGGTTCATCATGAGCTACCATAGTAACACCATGTTTCTCTAAAGATGTAAGAAACTGCTTATGTGTAAGCTCGATTCCCTCTTTTAACTTATCAAAAAGTTCTGCTTTATCAGCATCTGCGTTTGCAGAGTTCATTGCACCTTGAAGTGAATCCATTACAGGAATCATATCTTTTGCAAATTTCTCGTTAGAGTACTCAACAGCAGTATATTTTTCTCTTTCAAGCCTTTTTTTGATGTTATCAAAATCAGCGTGAACACGAGCATATTTGTCTTTTAATTCAGCCATTTCAGCTTGTAAAAGATCAAATTCATTCTCAACTGCTTCAGCCTCAGCTTCCGCTTCTTCAAATTCTTGTTCTATTTTTTCCTCTAAGTTTTCTAGAGGTTCTTGTTCTAATTCTTCTTTAGACATAATTGTTTGTAGACTCCTTTTTCTAAAAAGATAGCACTATTATACATATTGAGTGTAACAATGTCAAGTAAAGTATGAATAAATTATTGCAATTAAGTTTAGTCTATCTCTATCAAGTTGATAGTCAATAGAAAATAGAGTATTATTATCCTAATAATTAATGGAGAGATTTATGAAGTATTTAGCATGGTTTGGCGGTATATTGATAGTACCAATTCTGGGTATATATCTGCTTGCGTTTACATCTTTTGGGAACAGTTTATTGAAGCCGACTATAGAATCAAAAATTCAAGAGCAGACAAAACTAGAGAGTAGGTTAACTACTTTCTCTGTGAGTATGAGTGAATTTTCTATTGTTTTAGAACTTGACAGAGATAATATTGTAAGTGCTAATGGAAACTACTCTCTTTTTTCACAAGCTTTTAATATCGCTTATAGAGTAGATTTGAGACGACTTGAATCATTAAAAGCTCTTACAAACGCTCCACTTCAAGGTGTTTTAAAAACAGAGGGCAGTGTTATCGGTAATCTTGATTTAATGACAATAGATGGAAAAAGTGACATAGCACAGAGTGACACTACTTATCATGTTGAGCTCACAGAGTTAAATCCAACGTCAATAATAGCGAAGATTGAGCATGCTGATTTAAGCTCTCTATTGCGTTTAGGTGGACAAAAATCTTACGCAAGTGCAAGCCTTAATTTAGAGGTGGATTTTAAAGACATAAGAGCACATCAACTTGACGGTAAGATTGCATTAGATACAAAAAATGGTCAGATAAACACGGCTTTAATGCAAAAAGATTTTAACTTAACTCTCCCGACTACTGCGTTTAACATGGAACTAAACGCACTACTAGCAGGGGATGATGTGAAGTATGAATATGCACTCAACTCAAATCTTGCAAAGATTACATCGAGTGGGACAGTAGTTCCTGAGCCTTTAAAAACAGATATAGTATACGCCTTGGATATAAAAGAGCTAGCAGTATTTAAACCAATAACAAACGCTCCTCTACGTGGACCATTTAAAACAGATGGAAGTGTGATTGGGACAAAAGAGAGTATGCAAGTCCTTGGAAAGTCAGATATTGGAGGGAGTGATACTACTTATGATGTAGCACTTAAAGAGTTTAAACCTCTGCAAGTTATCGCAAAAATCAAAAATGCAAAACTACAAAAATTACTCTATATGGCTGGTCAAGAGAATTTTGCTTCCTCTGATGTGGACGTGGATGTAAAACTTACTTCACTCGATCCAAAAAACTTGGCTGGTTATGTTGACCTAAATCTAGACAATGGCGAGGTAAACACTAAGGTTATGAAAAAATCTTTTTCAGTAAATATACCTAAGACATCATTTGAATCTAAAACACACCTTGACTTAAAAGGCAAAGAGCTTGTTTACAAGACTGCGTTTAACTCTAACCTTGCTAAGTTTGACTCAGAGGGAAGAGTAGTTCCTGATACACTTGCGATGGATTTAAAGTATGCTCTGAATGTGAAAGAACTCGCCTTGCTAAAACCGATTACAAACGCAGATGTGAGAGGGGCAGTTAAACTAGATGGAACAGTGAAGGGTTCAAAGGAGAAGCTTGAAGTAAAAGGGAAAAGTGACCTTGCAGGTTCTAAGAGTGCGTTTCATGCATCTCTGATTGATTTTAAACCTGCGACTATTAAAGCAAGTATAGAGCATCTCAAACTTCAAAAGCTGCTCTACATGGTAAAACAGCCTCACTATACAGATGGAGACCTCTATGTAGATGTTGATATCAGCGATGCGAGAAGTGAGAAGCTCAAAGGTGTAGTGAAATCTAGAATAGAGAAAGGTCTACTTGATTCAAAGTATTTAACAAAGGCTTACGAGTTTAAAA
>JAYEMB010000102.1:0-3286 GCA_034717855.1 Campylobacterota bacterium | reverse complement strand
CGATGGAAGTTCACGGAATCACTCCTGATATGATTGAGGGAAAACCAACTTGTCAGGAGACAACTGCGTTTGAAAGACTTCAAGAGCTCAACATAAATGAGAACTACATGATAATTCATAACGCTCCATTTGATTTGGGAATGCTGGAAAAAGAGGGATTTAAAACGCAGATGAAAGTGATAGACACTCTAAGAGTTGCCAAACATGTTCTTCCTGATGAAGACGCTCACAGACTTCAATACTTTCGTTACAAGATGGAACTCTACAAAGAGGAGGAGAAAGAGGCAGCTGCACTTGGCATCGTTGTAAAAGCACATGATGCTATCGGTGATGTACTTGTTCTTAAACTTTTCCTATCAAAACTCAAAGAGGCAGTAGCCGCTGCGTTTCCTTCTGAGAACCCAGTTGAGAAGATGGTGGATTTAACTGCTACTCCGATTTTAGTGAAAAACTTTAGATTTGGAAAACATAAGGGTAAAAGCTTAGAAGAGGTTGCACGTGAAGATGCTGGTTACCTCAGATGGATGTTAAGCTCTATGGATAACCTTGATGATGATATGAGATACTCTATCAATCATGTTTTAAGCTAAAAAGGAGAACTAAATATGAATGACTTTACCTATCATAACCCAACAAAAATCGAGTTTGGTAAGGCTAAAGAGAATAACATTGGTCTCTATTTACAAGAGGGAAACATCAAAAAAGTTCTCTTAGTTTATGGAACTGGAAGTATCAAGAGAAACGGTCTCTATGAAAAAATAATCAACTCTTTAAAAAAATATGAGATAGATTATGAGGAGTTAGATGGTGTCGTTAGCAACCCTCTTTTAAGTCGTGTAAATGATGGAATAAAAATTGCCAAAGAGCAGAAGGTAGAAGCTATCTTAGGTGTAGGTGGAGGTAGTGTAGTTGACTCAGCAAAAGCGATCGCTGCCGGTGCAAAATATGATGACAATGTATGGGACTTTTTTATAAACAAGTCTCAAATCACGCAAGCACTCCCTGTATATACTGTGATGACGCTTTCAGCAGCTGCGAGTGAAATGAACGGAAACTCTGTTGTCATGAATGATAAAACAAAACAGAAGTACTCAATCGCTTCTGTTTTAATCAACCCGGTTCTCTCAGTTGTAAATCCGGAACTTATGGCAACAGTCTCAAGAGAGTATTTAGCATACTCTGCTGTTGATATTATCGCTCATACCATAGAGGTATATTTCACCGCTTCTATCCATCCAAACTACAACTCTAGGATTGTTGAGTCAATCATAAAAACTGTTATGGAGACAACTGAAATCCTCTTAGAAAACCCGGATGATTATGATGCAAGAGCAGAGTTTGCATGGGCCTCTATTCAAGCTCTTAATGGCTTGACTCCAACAGGAACTACAGGTGGAAGTTTTCCAAATCATATGATAGAACACTCTCTATCAGCACTTTACAATGTAGCACATGGAGCAGGACTAGCAGTAGTAATCCCAGCCTGGATGAAATGGCATAAATCACAAAACATAAAACAGTATGAAAGATTTGCTCAAGAGATTTTCAATGAGAAAGATGCAGATAGAGGAGTTGAACTTTTAGAGAAATGGTTTAGCAAAATAGGTGCACCTGTAACTCTAGCAGAGGCAGGTATTCCAAGAGAAGGTATCCATGAGCTTGCAGAAAACGCAAACGCAACAGCAAAAGTGTGGGGCATGAGTGACTCCTACTCAGTAGAAACTATAGTAGAAATACTAGAAAAAGCGTAAAGAAAATAATCATCATCTAAGTCCTATTTCATTATAATTTTTCAAACATAGCCACAAAAGGAAAATTATAATGAGCACCACATATTTAGAATCACAACCTGATGAAAATGGATATTTTGGAAAATATGGAGGTGCCTTTATTCCCCCTCCTTTAGAGGGTCCATTTGCAGATATTCAAAAAGCATATAAAGAGCTAAAAAACTCTCCTGCGTTTATCAATGAACTAAAATATGTAAGAAAACATTATCAAGGCAGACCTACCCCTATCTCATTTGCAAAGAACTTAACTGAGTCATGTGGCGGAGCAAAGATTTATCTAAAACGTGAAGATTTAAACCACACTGGTGCACATAAACTTAACCACTGTATGGCAGAGGTAATTCTAGCAAAACATCTTGGTAAGAAAAAAGTTATAGCAGAAACTGGTGCTGGGCAACATGGCGTTGCACTTGCAACTGCAGCAGCATACTTTGGCTTAGAGTGTGAAATTCATATGGGTGAAGTAGATATCGAAAAAGAGCATCCAAATGTAGTCCGTATGAAAATATTAGGGGCAAAGATTATACCTGCCACTCATGGTCTTCGTACTTTAAAAGAGGCTGTTGACTCTGCGTTTGATAGTTATGTACCTCAAGCAGAGAGTGCTATTTACTGTATAGGTTCTGTTGTTGGTCCACATCCCTTTCCTGTGATGGTACGAGATTTTCAATCAGTTATAGGTTTTGAATCAAAAGAGCAGTTTGATGAACTTGAAGGAAAACTTCCTGATAACGTAGTCGCTTGTGTTGGTGGAGGCTCAAACGCAATGGGTATTTTTGCTGGCTTTATTGATGATAAAGAGGTAAATCTCATAGGTGTTGAACCAATGGGCGTAGGTGAAAAACTAGGTGAGCATGCGGCAAGTTTAACTTATGGTGAAGAGGGGGTTATGCATGGATTTAACTCTATCATGCTTAAAGATGGAGATGGAGAACCAGCACCAGTTTACTCTGTAGGTTCAGGAATTGACTACCCTTCTGTCGGACCTGAACAGGCTTATCTCAAAGAGATTGGAAGAACTGAGGTTGGTCTTTGTAATGATAAAGAAGCTGTTGATGCTTTTTATAAACTCTCTCAACTTGAAGGAATTATTCCCGCTCTTGAATCAGCACATGCAGTAGCTTATGCTATGAAGTTAGCAAAAACTCTTGGTAAAGATAAAACTATCTTAGTTAACTTAAGTGGTAGAGGTGATAAAGATATAGATTTTGTTGTAGAGAACTATCCAGTTCCTCATGCAAAATTTTAAGAACTAAAACTAAAAACTATAAACATAACTAAAGCTACCACTCCACTGATAAGCGCATAAGGTAGCTGCGTTTTTACATGCTCGACAACATCACACTCAGTTGCGAGTGAAGATATGATTGTCGTGTCTGAAATAGGAGAGCAGTGGTCTCCAAAGACACCTCCACTGATAACTGCACCGATACACAGCGCGATATTTGCATCCATACCTACAGCCATTGGAACTGCCACAGGAATCATAATACTAA
>JAYEMB010000101.1:0-3291 GCA_034717855.1 Campylobacterota bacterium | reverse complement strand
TTATGGCTATTTTTGATTCAAGACAAAATGTAGAAGAGTTGTTACTGCAAAAGCTATTAAGAGGGAATATGCTAACAAAGCAGAGTATCCAATAAATTACCTAGCGGCAATTTATTGGCTATCTTCGACCGTTATACTCACAGCACTTATTTGACTTAATATGAAAAAATCATTATAATATAATTATGAAAGCAATAAAATTTCATTTGAAGAAGCACAATCAGTATTTGATGATGATAATGCTAGGTTGATTTTTGATCCTGACCATTCAGAAGATGAAGACAGATTTATCTTACTAGGATTAAGTTGCTCTTTAAAAGTACTTGTTGTGGTTCATTGCTATAAGGATGAAGAAAACATTATTCGCCTTATTTCAGCAAGAAAAGCAACAAAACCAGAAGAAATAAATTACAAGGAACTATTATGAGAGAAGAATATGATTTCAGTAAATCTGTAAAAAATCCATATGCCAAACATGTAAAAAAACAGATTTCAATTCGAATTGAGACTGATACTATTAATTACTTCAAAGAGCTTGCTAAAGAGACAGGTATTTCTTACCAAAACCTTATCAACTCTTATTTGACAGAGTGTGCTCATAAGCATATTAAGCCTGAGTTGAAATGGGCGTAACTGATGAGATATTACGAAGAGAAAAATAGGAGTTAAACAGTACCTTCTGTTCTCCAAACTTTATACACAAGTCTCTCGAGTGCATCTTGACTCTTTTGTGAAAGAAATCTCTTCTCTTCATCGCTTAGGTTTAACTCTTCAACCATATCAAATATTTCATCTTCTAATACATCAAAACATACATTTTTTTGAGATGGTGAATAAGGGAACTTTTCAACAGTTTTATTTAAAACTTCACCATTATCAAACTTAAACTCACAATGAATATCGACAAAGTCATTCTCTCCCTGTCCTCCTTCAAGATTACCAGTAATCAGTACCGTTCTTAGTTTCATTTTTTACCTTTTATTTATAGAGTATAAACTAGATTTTAAGGGCTATTGTACTTTAATAGTTAGCTTTACTTCTTGATAAATATCAATAAGAAAATTTGAAAAAAGTAATTTACTTAGCCCGTGCCACCATTATTCCGGCAAAGACAATCAACACTATACCAAACGCAGTGACTAGTGATGGTAAAGAGTCTCCTAACATTACACCGACCATTATAGAAAATAGAATATTAGTGTATGAAACTGCGCCTACTATTCCAGCTTTTGTCTCTCCGTAAGCCTTTGTCATTAGCAGTTGTGAGATAGTTGCAAAGACTCCCATGGCTATGACATAAAACCAGACTATACCTTCTGGCATTACAAACTCACCGAGCATAAAATCAAGCTCAGGGATGTTTATATATGCAGAGACTAGGAAAAGGATTATCGGTCCTATAGTTCCTGTGAGCATAAAAGAGAGAACGATTGCACGGGTGTCATAGTAGTTTTTCAACTCACGTATTGAGGTGTAGGCAAGTGCTGCTCCGACACCGCTAAATATACCTAAAATGTCATATTTAGAAAATCCGACTCCTGTTGGCTGAGTGATAAAAAGAATCCCGATAAAACCGATAAATACTGCCAACCAACCCTTATATGGAAGTTTCTCTTGTAAAAACAACCATGCAAATATAGCAGTAAAAATAGGTGAAGTTTTTGAATATGTCATCGCATCCCCAAGAGGAATATGAGCGATGTTATAGAAAAACGCAAGAAGAGCGGTAAAGCCCATAAACCCACGAAAGAAAAGTAAAAAAGGTTTTCCTCCGACATGCTTCATAGGTGTTTTCACAACTGCAATTCCCACTAAAATCACTCCGGCAATATTTCTAAAAAACACAACCTCAAGTGAGCTCATACTCTCACTTGCAAGTTTGGCGAAGGCACCCATTATTGCAAATGTGAAGGATGCTATGAGCATATACTTTACACCTGCGTTTATCTCTTTAATTCTTATCATAGATGCAATTATAACTATATTTTTAAGTTCTTATCTGTATAATTTCCTAATTTTTTACAAGGAATTTTTATGGGAAATCTTATTGTTTTAGCACTACTTGGTGCTGTTTTTTACTATATATTTAAAAGCTACTCAAAATACACTGACTACTCTAAAGCGGCATTTAAAAACTTTTCTGTCTCTTATGAGTCACTCAAAAACTCTGAACTTGGTCTCTTTGTCGCCCTAGTTGCAAAAGTTGCTAAAGCTGATGGCAAAGTTGATGCTCTTGAAGCCGAGCTTGTTGGGATTATGTTTGATGATATTTCAGCGGTTTTTCCAGAGCCTGAGAAGACAAAAGATATTTTAAAAAGAATTTTTAGCGAAGAGAAAGACAGAAGTGATGATACACAAGCAATAGCTCGACATTTAGCTCAAGCAATCAAACGCGACAGAGCAAAACAGCAGCAGTTTATGGGCTTTTTAATCCAGCTTGCGTTTATAGATGGTGAAGTCTCTCAGAGCGAAGAGGAAGTTTTACAGACTATTGCTGAAGCTTTAGAGTTTGACCCTAACGCTTACCACGCTATATTTGATCAGTTTGAAAAGATGATGCAAAACATCCAGCCAAAAGCGAATATTGCAGATGCTTACAAACTTTTGGGAGTTAGTGAGAGTGATGATATGAGCACGATTAAAAAAGCCTACAGAAAACTTGTACGCCAATACCACCCAGATATCATAAAATCTCAAGGTAAAGATGAGGCTTATATGCAAGAAGCAACGGCTAAAACGCAAGAGATAAACCAGGCATACGAGATGATAAAAGATGCTAAAAAGTAAAATTTTAATTTTACTTTCTCTTTGTGTTGTCCACTTAAACGCAGCACCTATAGGCTCTTTACTCTTTCACGGAAACTGTATCACTTGTCACTTTGAGACTAAAGATGACTCTGCTCCTTCGATAATGAGTGTAAGAGAGAACTATTTACGAGCATTCCCCAAGAAAAAAGATTTTGTAGCATATATGTCAACATGGGTCTTAAGTCCAAACGCAGAGGGTTCGCTTATGCTCGATTCTATAGAAAAATATGAGCTAATGCCTCTGCTTGGTTACGAAGAGAGCACCCTGAAAATCATCGCTGAGTATATCTACGATACTGACTTTACACAAGAGCATAAGGGGCATAAGGATAGAGAGTAGTTTTAACTTTGTTTGTAATCCCTCTCCCAAAAAAAGTCTATCCAGTCATTTGCTTCGTTTATCCAGTAGTGCGGTTTATAAGCCGATGTCTCTTTATAAAAAAGTGTTGCAGATTTAAACTCTATGTGAGTAAATCTCTTCTC
>JAYEMB010000100.1:0-3328 GCA_034717855.1 Campylobacterota bacterium | reverse complement strand
AAATTCCTAGCCTATAATTAAGGAGAGATTATACCCTATCAGACTTTAATATCTAGTTTATATATCGGAGCCTCATCAGACTCTTGGGTTTCACCTTCTTCTCGTTTTTCACTTCTTTGGTTCTCTCTATCAGCCTCATCACGCTGATGTTCACGGTCGGGATCAACCTCTTGGTTCTCCTCAGCAGGACGAACCTCTAAGACTTTTTCCTCTTTCTCATTTGCAGCTGCTTGAGCAACCATGTTTTGAAAATCTACGCGGTTGTTGTGAGCATTTTGCAGAGATGCTGCGTTTGCCGTCATCTGGTTAACAAATATTGCGTTTCCAATCGGTCCTATAGCCATCTTTAGCTCCTCGCGTCTATCTCTATGGTTTTGTACTTATTGTAGAGTACATTCGCACCACTTTGAATAGTTACTTCTCTTCGTGGAGTATAATCGACCAAAAACTTATCTTTTTGAGAGCTAGTAAAATCTACACAGAGCCTCGCCGCACTCTCGATGATATGCATAGGCAGGTTTTGCTTATCGGTAGTGATTAGTACATGCGTTGAGGGTTGGTCTTTGAGGTGCAGCCAAACATCCCTTGCTCTTGCGTTTTGCAGAACTTCAATGTTGCCTTTTTCGTTTTTACCAAGTTGAACTTTATAACCCTCTATCCAAAAAACCTCAACAGAGTCATTGACTTTGACTTTTTTGTTTTGTACTCTTTTAGGGAAGAGAAGCTCTATTTTTGAGGTATCTTTAGCACTCTGTACGGTGTGTATAAAGAGTTTGACATGCTCTATTTTCGAACTCAAAGACTCCTCTTCAATATGCAGATGTTTCGCTCTCTGTTTTGCCTTTTTACTCTTTGTAAAAAACATATCTGAAATCATAAACGCAGTAGGATAGGTTTTAGGAAGTTCTATATTTATTTTACTACCATCATAATCATCTAACTCTAAACTCTTAGCGTATGGCTTGATATTATGAATATTTGAGAGAACCAAGTTTCCGTAGTGTTCACTCTCGTTTGCTTCTCTCTGGAGAGTCTCCTCATCATCTAAAGCCTTGTAGAGTTTTTGAAGCTTTTTTAGTTTTTTATTCAAAATGGATATCTTCTGCGTTTTTAGAGCATCAAGTCTGCTGCTCTGCTCTTTTTCATAAACGCTAAAAAGAAACTCCTCTATATTTTCTAAAGGAAATTCTTTTGCCACAAAAGGAGCTAGTGGAACATCTAAAAGCTTCTGCCCTACTCTCACTTCACGAAAAGAGGAGAAAAGATCAACGTGACGAAGTGCTTCAAGGACAAGATTTTGCTCATCTAAAATAATCACATTTGTATATTTACCTGTGAACTCTATTTGCAGATAGGTAATTTCTTCTTTGTATGCAGAGGCTATTGAGGTCTTAAAGCGGATAATCTTATCGCCGTTTAGAAGCTCAACACCTAAAATATTTGAGCGGTTAAAACGTTTTGCAATTATTACATCAAAGGGTGCATTGTAAACTTTTGAGCGTGGGTACGCCTCACACTTAAACATACTTGAGTTTGAGCGTTGCATATTAAAATAGATATCGTCTTGTTTATCAAAAACTATTTTGAGAGTTGTATCACTCACTCTATGAATAGCAGATATTTTTGTAAAGTTTTTTAGATAGTTTATAATCTGTTTTAAGTGAGATAGTTTCATAAAGAGATTGTATCACACATAAGTAATCTGGAGTAGCTTTAAGTAGTCGCTTTTGCCCTACCGATAAAATGTCCTTGTGCATAGTCAATCCCAAGCTCTTTAACCGTTTCATAGGTCTCTTCATCTTTTACAAATTCGGCTACAGTCTCTATCTTTAAAGATTGAGCTAAACCAACGATGGTCTTAACGATTAGTGATAGTTTCTCATTCTCTTTAATCTCACTTACAAAAGCCCCATCAACCTTGATGATATCCGCATTCATCTCTAGCAGACGGTTAAAGTTTGAATTTTCCACACCAAAATCATCTATAGCTATTTTAAAGCCCATCTCTTTTAGGTTCTTTATCTGTGTCGAGATAACTTCAAAGTTCTGATCAATAACAACACTCTCCACAATCTCAAAAGTCACTCTTGATGGCTCAATAGAGTAGTGCGAAAGTTTATCTTTTAGAAACTCGTTTAGGTACCCCTCTAAAAGATCTCGCTCTGTTAGGTTTATTGCAAACGAAGCCTCTTTATCTTCAAAGTGTTGAAAACTTTTTTTGATTACAGTCTTTGTAATTGAGGTAAGAATTCCAAGTCTTGAAGCAGGTTGAAGAAAATATTTTGGCTCAATAACCTCACCATCAATGACTCCTCGTGCTAAGACTTCATACTTTGTAATTTTACCGCTTGAGATATCCTGTATCGGTTGAAAGTATGGCTCAATCTGATCATTTAAAATAATCTCCTTGGTTTTATTGAGCCAAAGAACAGCATCTTTCTGGTCTATATACGAAACATTCAACTCATCATATATCTCATAGTTTCTACTACCAAGTTTTTTCGACTTATCTAAGGCATATTCACTATTTATTATCGTGTCTGAAAGATTATTTATAATCTTGGATACACCGATATTAAATGTTACATCAAGTCTTACCTCATCGCATAACACTTTTGTTATGTCAAAAAAGGAGATTATCTGCTCACAATACTCTTTAATCTGCTCTTTTGATTTGTCATTTGAGAGTATTATAAACCTGTCTGATTCTACTTTAAAAAGTTTTGCAGTACTTCTGATGTTTACCTCTAACATAGACTCTATCTCTAATAAAATCCTGTTTGAGAGCATCTTTCCAAAAACTTTATTTATAGCTGAAAAGTTTGAAATATCGAGTAGGTAGAGGTAGTTGTACTCACCCCTTTTCAACTCTTGCTCTATACTGTATAGATATGTTTCACTAGCATTGATAAAGTCAAATCTCTTAGCCATAACAGTCCTTCTACACAGATAGTATCTAAATAAAACTAAATCGGATATTAGCATTAAGGGCATCTCTAAAAATATTCTAACCTCATATTAAAAGAAGAAGAGTATAATTTTGAAAAACATAAAGGGATACTTTGAGACAGCCTCGCGGTTTTGCTAAAAACTACTTCTCACTAGCAGCGATACAAGCCTATATGTCTCAAAAAAAGATAGCTGCTCTGAGCATTTCAGTCTGCACACTCGACGGCAAACCCCTTAGACTACAAATAAACTCTCCACCTGCACCTTAATATTTAAAATCATATAAACAAAAATTCATACAAAGATTAAGGACACTAATGTCAAACACAATAAAACTATCACTACTATCAGTCGCTCTTTTGAGCCAATTAAACGCAGA
>JAYEMB010000099.1:0-3332 GCA_034717855.1 Campylobacterota bacterium | reverse complement strand
GTTCAACAGCTTTTTTGATGATTTTATCATCTATATCAGTGATGTTTCTAGCATAAGTTACATCGTAACCATTAGCCTTTAAAACGCGAGTAAGCAGGTCAAAAACTAGAGCAGATTTTGCATGACCCAAGTGAGCATCGTCATAAACAGTAGGACCACAAACATATAAAGAGGCTTTTCCCTCTTCTAAAGGTTTAAATTCGCGTTTAGTTTTTTGTACTGAGTCGTATATATGCATTTAATTGTCCATTTTAATATATGTTTTAAATTTAGATGCAATTATATCAAAGCTATTTTATTAAATTACTTTAATAATGGTTTATTTTATCGTTTTTCCGACTTTGGTAAAACGATTAATCCTACTTGTTTTTTTGCTTGTATTTTGTTATAATACACCCATAATTACCTTCGGGTCACACTTCGTTTTCACGGAGTGTCTAAATCAATCTATAAAATCCTTAACCTTTCTTCTTAACTCATCAAAATTATTATTTGGCATAACTCCGATTTTATTCAAAAGTCTTTGTGAACTAAACATTCTAAGTTGCGGAATAATTGCTATATTTTCACTACTTTTATTTTTTGCTTTAAACTCAAATTTATAAAACCAACTACCTGACTTGATTTGAGTTGAGAGTGGAATACCAATAAACATATTACTAGTGATTTTTTTCAGTACTACAATAGGTCTTACAAAATTAGTTCCCTTCCCATTTTGCTCGTAACCAATATTTTCTCCCATTTTAATGAAAAATATATCTCTCTGCTTAAATAATCTAACTTTTTTATCATTTTGAGTTTTTTTCTTAACTTCATTCCATTCATCATGTTTTAGCATGGCTGATTACTTTTCTTGCTTTCCATGAGGTAGTACCATTGGAATTTTGAATTTAACTTTAGATAAATTTGCTTGTTTACTTACTTCATTGACTTCAGCACCAACCCCAATATCAAAAACTTTTAGTTTTCCACCCAGGTTACTTTTACTATCTGATTCAACTGTGACCGCAACATCAAATTCTATGTTATCTACATTTCGAGCTACATTTTTTCTAGAGTATTCATTACCAGTAGGAGAAATTGCAGTCGTAGAGTATTCTGCTGAATAGTTTTTATTGCGATTAGCTCTTAACTCTCTTGGGTTTATAATAGCATCAATATTTTTATCATCAAAATGTTCTTGTATCTCGACTACAGATTCAGAAATTTGGATTACTGTCTCTTTTATAAAATCTTTTAAATCCATTGTCTATTTCCTTTTTTCTTAATATTAACATTGTTAATAACTTTTTTAAAGAAATATGACAAATTGTAATAGTTTTACCTGTGTTCTAAATATTTCTCATACAACTCAAACAAAAACTCTATTCTCTCTTTGTCGTTTTTAAAAGATTTGGTGGTGTAGCATTTGTCTAGGGCTTGGTGGGCTTTTTTGAGGCGGGGTGGCATTTCTAGTGGGTTGTAAAGGTCGGCTAGGCTGGAGTCTGTAAACTCTGCTCTTGTATTTAAGGTAGCTTGTGCTCTTTGTTCTACTTGTTTTTTGTTTTTGTCGCTTACTTCTTTTGGGAATAGTTCCTTTATGTCACTTGCTATCTTTGTCTAACTCTTGAATTAATATGTCAAAATCACTTTGATATGATTTATTTTGTATAACCTTGTATTTTTCAAATTCACTTACTGCAAATTCTTTTGCAATTTGTGCTGTAACTTTTCCTGCATTTTGTAAAATTTCATGTTCATTAAATTCTAAAAAAGTATTTAGTTTTTTACTCCAATCATTCATAGTCATTGGAATTTGTTTTTCTGCTTGATGCTCTGCGTAGTCAAGGTACATCGTTACAATTCTATTTAGTGTTTTCAACTCTTTTTCTTCTAAATAGTTTTTAGCTATAGTCACATCAGTTTTTCTTATTCTTCCCGCTGGTGCATTTTTCCAAGTAGATAAGCCCATATTATGTTTTGTATGATTTGCTCTTGAATATATTATTTCAGAGGCAGTTTTAGTTGTTATAGCCCAGTGTAATTTATCTTGAACCGTAGCAAAAAAATCTTTTGTATATTGTGAGTTTTATCATAATCAATACTACACTCACTATAAATATCTGCGATTTGTTGATAAAATCTTCTTTCACTTGAGAGAATATCTTTTATTCGTTCTAGTTGCTCTTTAAAATAATCTTTCCCAAATGGTTGTTCAGGGTTTTTAAGCCTTTCATCATCCATTGTAAAACCCTTGATAATATACTCTTGAAGTCTTTTTGTAGCCCACTGTCTAAATCTTACCCCTTGTATTGATTTTACTCTATATCCAACAGATATAATAGTATCAAGATTATAGTAGTTTGGTGCTTTTTGCTGAAATTCGGAAATTCCGAATTTCTGCATAACTTCCGATTCTATAAGCTCTTCATCTTTAAATATATTTTTAATATGTTCATTTATAGTTGATTTAGCTTTACCAAATAACTGTGCCATTTGCTCTTGTGTAAGCCAAATATTTTCATTATGAATTAGTACATCTACTTTTACATCTTGATTGTCTGATTTATAGATTAAAAATTGTGCTGTTGAGTTTCTTATTTGTAGTTTTTTATCCATTATAACTGCTCTCTATGAGGCTTATCTCTTCTTCATTAAGTTCATATAAAGGTATAGACTTTCTCATTATAGAGTCGTTCCACTTCATTTTCGTTTGTTTCTTTTTGAAAACTATCAAAATGTTTTTTAAAGTTTTCAAACTCTTTATCTCTAAGTTTTTGTTTTAAATATGATTTTTTAATAACATCTTTTGGCGATAGCATTATTGGCACTTTTTGTCCTCTTCAGTAAGGTACTATGGCATTTTATCTAAATGTAGATTTTAATCTTGTTTATATGTCACACAGTTATTTATTTAAGGAACACTATATTCCTTAATTCAGAAAAAAAATTATTAAATATTAGAACTGATGAAACTCTTGAAGAGTAGGAGTAAGAGAGTTAACAAAATAGCACCTAAAATTAAGTAGATTGCGTTTTTGGAGCGAAGGATATTTAAGAAGTTCTGTGTGCCAAAAACCCTTAGTGTAAGTATGAAACTAACAAAGCCACCCAATGTGCTTGCCAGTGCTAAACCAGCTGCACCTAGTGGTGATATAAACGCAAGTGCGAAGAGTATGTACGTGGCTAGTGAGTAAGTGGCAATTTTGGCAGCTTTCATCTGCATCTCTTTTGCGTAGAGCCAGAGTACAAAGAGCTTTTGAAGTCCAAATGGTAGTAAGCCTATCATGTACATCTGTAGAACTGCTGTTGTGTTTGTAGTATCTTCTGCACTAAATGCACCTCTTTCAAAT
>JAYEMB010000098.1:0-3355 GCA_034717855.1 Campylobacterota bacterium | reverse complement strand
CGGTATGCCACTGCGTGTTGCACTTCTAGGAAAGATGGGTGGACCAAACATAGATACACTCATGGCAGTTATCGGAAAAGAGGAGACAATGCTCCGTATCGCAAACGCGATAACTGCTAACTCTTAAATCTCAATTTTTTTTAATCGCAGCGCATGTGCTATAACTGAAACAGAGCTCAGACTCATAGCTGCCGCTGCAGAATCAATATTAACCAACCAAATCCTTTAAAACCAGAATCTTAAACCGATAACAGCGTAAGTCTCATTTAATGAGTGGTAATCATCGGTATTTCCAAAATTTTTACTCCACTCAACTCCAACATATGGGGCTAACTCTCTAACAAACTCATATCTAAGTCTAAGTCCAAGTGTTAGACTTGACAAGCCTTCACCTAATTCCATTTCAGGTATATCTTTTGAATAAGCGGTCACTCCAATACTTGGCGATAGGATTAATTTTTGAGTCAAGAGTGCTTCATACTCAGCCTCAAATCTTATCCCGACTTCTGCATCCTCACCTACTAAAAGGACTGCTCTTGTCTCAAAAAAGTATGGTGCTAAACCAGAGAGTGCTAAAACTCCCCATCTGTAATCAGCATCAGGGGTTTTGTCATATCCAACACCAATTTGAACATCCCAATATGGAGTTATTGCACGAGAGTAAACTAACTGGTTTTCACTCTCACTCTGTTCATCTTCAGCTTTTTCACCCTCTGTATAGATATAGATCTTGTTTAAATCATACCCTGCATAAGCATAAGCATCCCAACTATGAACTCCTTCATCACTAAACTGATACTCAAAATTTTCTACCATCACTGTGGCTCTGAGTATATCACCACCTCCACCTGCAAAACTCGTAGTAGCTAGAGCAGTTGTCAGCAGTATTGATTTAAATAGATTTTTCATAACATTCCCCCTTAAGCCACTACGACTTTTCTAAACATACCTGACATATGATAAAGCAGATGACAATGGTAAGCCCAAGAACCTTTTGCATCAACATTAACTCTGAAGCTGATTTTAGAACCAGGCTGAGCGATAATCGTATGTTTTTTAGGCAGATAGTTATCATCTCCACTCTCTAAATCACTCCACATGCCATGCAGATGCATAGGATGATTCATCATCGTATCATTTATGTAAGTGATTCTAAGTCTCTCTCCATAATGAAATTCCAAAGGCTTTGCATCTTTATAAGCTATTCCATTTATAGACCACATATAACGCTCCATATTTCCTGTTAAACGCAGTACTATCTCTCTGTCTGGATATCTATCATGAGTTGTAGGAGTTAAAGATCTCAAGTCAGCATAGCTCAAGACCTTTCTACCATTATTTCGCAAACCTACTCCAGGGTCATCAAGTCTATACTGGGGATCCATAGCTCTCATGGTAGTCTGTACACCTCTATCTTCTTCGAGTTTAGTTATAGGAATTGGAGGTTTACTCATATCCATTTTGGGCTCTCTCATCGATGACATATCCATACCGCCACCGCACTTCATAGAAGTCTCTTTTTTCTTTGGTATCTCTTTCATTGACGACATGTCATCTCCAGAGTGATCCATACTACTCATGTTCATTCCCATATCTGCATGAGAAAGTATCGGAAGAGAATCCATCTGCGGAGTATCAGCTACAATATTTTCATCGTAAGTTAGCGCACCAAGAGCGTAACCGCTTCTATCAAGACTTTGAGCAAAAATCGCATAGGCTCTATTATCTAGTGGCTCTACTATTACATCATAAGTTTCAGCAACTCCGATTCTAAACTCATCCACCTCAACAGCCTGAACATAGTTTCCATCTGCTGCTACTACACTCATTTTTAATCCGGGAATTTGAACATCGAAAAAAGTCATAGCCGAAGAGTTTACAAAACGCAGTCTTATTTTTTCACCGTTTTTAAAAAGTGCTCTAAAATTAGTTGCCGGATTTTGTCCATTCATGAGAAAAGTATAGGTGTAACCGGTTACATCAGACAAGTCACGGTCTGTCATAGCCATCTCATTCCACATTTTTCTCTGATTAAACGCAGCTAAAAAGCCTAACTCTGTGACTTCGTCAAAAAAATCACCCACTGTTCTCTGTTTAAAGTTGTAATAATCAGCAGAGAGTTTGATTTTTCTATATACAGCATCCGGTTTCTCATCTGACCAATCAGAAAGTGAGATAACATACTCTCTGTCATACTCAAGAAGCTCCTCTTTTGGCTCAATAATAATCGCCCCGTAAACGCCACTCTGTTCTTGAAAGCCAGAGTGTGAATGGTACCAATAAGTTCCACTCTGCACAACCGGAAACTTATAGGTAAAAGTCTCCCCGGCAGGTATTCCATCAAAACTAATACCTGGAACACCATCCATATCAGGAGGAAGAATAATCCCATGCCAGTGAACAGATGTATCTTCATTAAGATTATTTGTCACGTTGATAATGATTTCATCACCCTCTCTCCATCTTAGAGTCGGACCACTCACCATAGAGTTTACGGCTTTTGCCACTGCAGGAGTTCCTGTAATATTTACATGAACTTTATCTATAGTTAAATAGAACTCTCTCCCACTCAATTCTTGCGTCTCTTTACGAGTAGTAATTTTTGTACTTGCGTTTAATGTTAAGGAGGAAGAAGTAACTAAAGCAGAGGCAACAACACCTTTAACAAAAGTTCTTCTTGAGATATTTGAATTTTCATAAGTCATAACAAGCTCCTATAAAACTTTCTTTATATAATTGTATTAGCTTAGAGTGTAGTAATTGTGCAGTATGGCTATTGGCTATAATAGCGCTATGAATAACAAAGCAATCACTGTCAAAACTATAATTAATCTGATACTAGATAAAAAACCAGCCCTTATTTATGGTCAGATTATCACTCTTTTAGCAATCTTAGTAAGTGTTCCCATCCCCTTAATGCTACCTGTTATGGTAGATGAGATACTGCTAGAGAAACCCGCTACATTTGTAGAGAGTATAAACTTTTTTCTGGGGGAGACAACTGCGTTTTACTACATAGCCATCGTTACCTTTGCGGTTATATTTTTACGATTTATCTACTACTTTTTTACAGTTGTCATCACTAAAATATTTACTAAAATCTCTAAATACGTCACTTTTATGATTAGAAAAAGACTACTAGTTCATCTTAAAAATGCCTCTATGAATGAGTATGAAACATTAGGAAGCGGTGCCATAACCTCAAACCTCATCACTGATGTCAACACACTCGATGCCTTTATAATCACAGGTGTAAGCAAGGCTGTATCTTCTATACTAACTCTCATCGCTGTTGCAGTAGTTATGATAGCAATAGACCCTGTTTTAGGGATAATGATACTTGTAATACAACCCA
>JAYEMB010000097.1:0-3374 GCA_034717855.1 Campylobacterota bacterium | reverse complement strand
TTATCCATATCTTTTAAAACTAAAGCTCGATATGCCTCATCTTTTGGAACCAGTCCAGCTTCATACAAAAACTGAGAAGCCATAAAGTTCTGCTTTTTTATCTTGTCATACTTTGCATAACTGAGATACAAAATATCTTTAGCACGAGTCACTGCTACATAAAAAAGGCGTCTCTCTTCATCAAGCGAGCCACCTCTTTGCATCAGTTTACGGTTTGGAAAACGTCCATCCATCAAGTCAACAACATAGACCTCTTTATACTCCAAACCTTTACTTGCGTGAACACTCAGAAGATTTACACCCTCTCCTTGTGTTAAGTCAGAAGAACCAAGAATCATTGCGTTTAGAAATCTTTCATGTTCTGAGTATGGTTTTGATAGCTCCTCTAAAAGCACCATCTTTCTTGTTATGCGAGTAAGTGATTCTGTTTTTTGTTTCTCATCTAAACTTCCATCCTTGAGTGTTGCTCTTTTTGTAGCCAAAACATCAGATATATACTTATAAAGCTCAGATGCAGCTATCTTTCTAACAATAGTTCGAGGCTGTTTTATCCCCTTTAGATCACGATACAGAAGATAAAAATTATGTAAAAATGTAGCACTCTCTTTTGTAAGTTTAGGGTGCTTCAAAACAGGGTTTTTCATAAACTTAGACTCAAATCCAAGTTTGGCATATTTTCCAACTGCACCAAGTTCTAAAAAGTCATCAAAGAGACCGAGTTGATGGTTTAGCTTGCGTTTTTCAAAAGGGTTTTTCATAGACTCATCAGGAGCATAAAGACCATAAAATATGCTCCCCTGCCCTAAAGTTTTAAGAGCCAAATAGATCTCTTTAGCCATCGCACTTCCAATACCTCTGGCAAACTCAAACAGGTGTATAAACGCCATCATATCTGACTCGTTTACAAGTAGAGTGTAGAGGTCTAAAATCGCCTTTACCTCCCGTGAATCAAAAAAACTGGTTCCACCCTTACGTTTACATGGGATATCCAGTTCACGAAGTCCAACTTCAATCCCATCAGCAGAGGAGTTGTTTCTAAAGATAACGGCAATATCCTCTCGTGGCGTTTGGGAGTCTCGAATCTGTGCCGCCATTGCATGGTACTGATCAAAGAGTTCATCATAAGCAAGCAGTTTTGGAGCCTCAGCCTTAAAGTCCCTTGTAACTTCTAACTGCTTGGGGTAAATTCTTTCATTGTGCTCTATAACCTTTGTGGCAAGTGAGAGAATCGGTCTGGATGAACGATAGTTTTTTGTAAGTGTATGTACTTTCGCATCTGGAAACTTTTTAGAAAAGGAACCGATTATCGAGATATCCGCACCGTTAAACGCATAGATACTCTGGTCATAATCTCCGACACAAAAAAGAGATGGCGGCTTCATAGCATCTATGAGTGTACCTTGGAGTGCGTTTGTATCTTGGTACTCATCTACAAGCACCTCTTTATAACCTAAATCTTTACTCTTACACATCTCACGAAAATTTAGAAGCAGGTCATTAAAGTTTACAAAACCATACTCTTTTTTTAGGTTTTCAAACTCATCAACCACATCCGCATAAATCATAGCAAACTGCTCATGCTCTTCGTAGTTTTCTACCACCCAATCTTCAAAGTTTTTCTCTAACTCTGTGTTTTGATAAAAAGAGTACAAATCATAAAGGTGGTTTCCGCCATAGGGTGTTGTCTCTGCGTTTATCTGCATAAAGGAGCGTTTCTCAAATACACTTCGAAAGAGAGTTTTCAGCTCACGCTGCTGTTTTAAAACTACACGTTTATCTTGCTTTTTAAGCCATCTGTAACTCACCGCATGAAAAGTTCCAGCATCTATCTTTCCTGCGACATCCTTTCCAAAATACTCAGCGACACGCTCAACCATTTCGGCTGCTGCTTTGTTTGTAAATGTAAGAAGCAGTATCTCTTGAGGCTTCACTCCTGCGTTTAAAAGGTGGCCTATACGACCTACAATCGTAGATGTTTTTCCAGTCCCTGCAGAAGCGATAATCAGGTTCTCTCTATCATCAGAAGTGGCTGCGGCATACTGCTCTTTATTTAAACGCGATAGTGGCAAAAACACTCCTTTAGAAAAATAAGTGTGTGATTATATCCCCCTAGGTTTAAAATAAAAGAAATTTATCAGTTGTAATATACTTAAAATGTCTTTTCTATGATAAAATAACACCCATGAATGATGATAAAATATTACATATAATTTCAAATGAGACAAAAGACTCTATCGGCACAATGTCTGTTGTAACCCCAAGTGTTTATGCATCTATATTCTCTAAATATGCTAAAGAACACGACACTCTACTTGAGGATGAAGTTGAATTTTCAAAAGACCTTCTTAATCTAGAGTGCTCAACTCTCACAACACTACAAGAGCAGACAGCTAAAAATGCTCAGACTTTAGGCAACAGTACTTCCAAAGCTATAAACGCCATAAAAGAAAAAGATGAGTCGATACTCAACGAAGTTTTAAAAGAGACTCAGTCCTTAAGAGCTGAAATAGAAAAACTTAAAGAATCTGTTTACAAAGACCAACTTACAAATCTTTACAACAGAAGATGGCTTCAAGACAGATATCTTGTAGAAAATAGTGATGAGTTTAAAGACTCTGGTACGCTAGCAATACTTGATTTAAACTATTTTAAAATTGTTAATGACACACATGGACATATCATAGGTGACAAAGTTCTAATATTTTTATCAAATGCTCTTCAAAAGAGTGGCTATAAGTCAGTCAGATATGGTGGAGATGAGTTTATAATGATGTTTCCAAAGAATCTCAAAGAAGAACAAGTTTTAAAAATACTTAATGATATAAGAGAGAGTATAGTTTCAAAGAAATTAAAAGCTCATAAGGCTCTCTTTAGAACGAGTTTTTCCATCGGTATCTCCTCTTACTCTGCTGGAGATAATCTAGGTACAATTATAGAGATAGCAGATAAAAACATGTATGAAGACAAACTAGAAATCAAAAAAAGAATTCCAGGGATAGAAGTCGACTAAGAGACTATAAGCTAACCCTCACCTACTTTTAGCTATAATCGCGAAATTTTTAACTACAGGCGATTATATGGCATCAGAAGCATACGAACCACAAACAATAGAAAACAGATATTATAAAATTTGGGAAGATAGAAAATACTTCGAAGTAGATGGCAACAAGGCCATTCAAGAAGAGGGAAAAAACTTCTCTATCATGATGCCACCGCCAAATGTCACAGGTCGCCTGCATATCGGTCATGCACTTACATTTACACTCCAAGATATTATCACTCGTTACAAACGTATGGATGGATACAAGACTCTATGGCAACCAGGAACAGACCACGCAGGAATCGCTACTCAAAATGTTGTTGAGAAACAACTT
>JAYEMB010000096.1:0-3386 GCA_034717855.1 Campylobacterota bacterium | reverse complement strand
AAGCACATGGGCAGGCTATTACTATTACAGAGATTCCTACCATAAACGCAGTCTCAAAGCTATGTGGCCATAACCACCATACAAGAAAAGTCATAAACGACAGTGCCAATATAGTAGTCGAGAAGTGCTCAGAGAGCTTATTCGCCATCTGCTCAATTTTAGGTTTTTTATTTATTGCTGATTCAAGAAGAGAGACTAAGTTAGAGAGGGTTGAATGTTTAAAGTCCTTTGTAGCTTTAAAATTAACATCAGCATCTATACTTGTCGTTCCACTAATGACACTATCGCCTACATTTTTATAGATCGGTTCACTCTCACCTGTGAGGTTGGACTCATCAAAAGAACCACTTCCTTTAATGATATCACCATCAAGTAAAACTTTCTCTCCAGATGCCACAATAACTACATCTCCGATACCTACATCATCAAGCTTGCAAGATACAATAGTTCCATCCTTAAGAATATTCACTTCACTAGGCAGATGCTTGCCCATAATATCAAGAATATCTGCTGCGTTTTTCTTACTTAAAACCTCTAAAAACTTACCGATAAGAACAAAGGTAATAATCATACTTACAGAATCAAAATAGGCCTCACCATGTTCAACTATAGTGATATAGATAGAGTAAATATAAGTTAGTGAAGCCCCAGTTGCTACAAGCAAGTCCATATTCACAACTCTGTTTCTCATTCCATAGTAAGCTCCACGGAAAAACACCCATCCACTATAGAAGAGAACAGGTGTAGCCAAGACACCCTCAGCGATATTGAGTATAGTTTTTATCTCTTGAGTAATTCCAGTGAAATAGCCCGCATATTGGGCAACTGCAATCCACATAATATTCATAGATGCAAATATTGCAACTGCCATTCTTAAGTAGTAATCTTTTCTCTCTCTATTTGCATGCGCTTCTTGCAACGATGCATCATAAGGGTATGCATTATAACCGATGGCTCGAACCATATCTATAATTTCAGAGAGTTTAAGTATATCATCTACCCAAACTATAGAAGCTTTGTTATTTGTAAAGTTGATATTAGCTTCTATAACCCCTTCCATCTTATGAAGTGCTTTCTCATTTAACCAAACGCAGGCTGAACAATGAATTCCTTCTATTATCAGTGAGACTTCACTAAAACCATCACTATTGACTTTTACAAATTTATCATAAAACGCAGCAGCATTAAAATTAGATGAATCTTCATACTGCTCAGTTGGTGGTGTTAGTTTAATATCTCCAGCTTTTTCATAAAAACTATCCAGCCCTTCATCTGACAGTAAGTGATAAACACCCTGGCAACCATTACAGCAGAAATAGTGCTCACCATCTACAATCATAACATCTTCACTAAATTCTAAATGGCAGTGAGTACAAGCGATACTATTGGACAAGTTCAAATTTTCCTAGTTTTGTGTTTTTATTAAGTTTATTCCACTCTTCAGCATAACCATTCATACATATATAAACGCCATTATCTGCAACTGACTTACTAAACCCTATAGCAATTCCTAAGTTCAAAGTAGCTTCTATATTATCTATCTCAAATGGCTTCATCGCTCCCACTAAAATAATCTTTCTATCATCAAAAACTTCATCTAAAAACTCCGCACTTTGACTCATGGTGTCAGTTCCGTGAATAATAATAAAAGTACTCTCTGTCGATTCTATAATAATACTAGCAAGCATCTTTCTGTCATTAATATCCATCTCTAAACTGTCTTTATATATTACACCTGCTAAATCATACTTCTCATTAAAACTATCAAGTATCTTCTCTACAGCATAGTTATCATAAGGAACTTCGAGCTCACCACTTATCTCATTATATCTTTTATTAAAAGTACCGCCACAATTTAAAATCAACATATTATTTCCATATACTTTCTAATTTATTTACTATTTTTGTCGCTTTACTAGAGCTAACACTATTATCACTACTAAAGAGGTAAGTTTCTTCTAAACCTGCGTTTATACCAGCCTCAATATCTCTCTCTTTATCCCCAATCATAATTGAATTTGACAAATCAATACCAAACTCTTCTCTTGCCTCAAAAAGCATACCCGGATTTGGTTTTCTACAACTACACTCCCCAGAAACTGCAGGAAGATGGGGACAATGATAGACTTTAGTGATGGTAATGTCATTTTTTAAAAACTCATTAATCATCCAGCCTGTTAAAACTTCAAAATCATCTTTTGAATAATACTCTCTAGCTATTCCTGATTGATTCGTTACAATAAAAATTAAATAATCTAAATTTTGATAATATTTGCAAAGTTCAAAAATACCATCAATAAACTCAAAGTCATCTATCTTATATAGATACTCCTTTTCAATATTAATAACACCATCACGATCTAGAAAAAGAGCTCTCTTCATTATTTAGTTGCCAACTCCATCAGCAAAAATCTCTTTTTCAATAATATCACAAAGAATATGTCCAATCAATATATGAGACTCTTGGATACGAGGAGTAGAGTCAGATGGAACTACTAAAGCAATATCAGCAAGCTTAGCCATCTCTCCACCATCACGTCCAACTAAAGCAACCGTAGCAATTCCTCTCTCTTTTGCTCTCTCAAATGCTTTGATAATATTAGTAGAATTACCAGAAGTAGAAATACCTATAAATATATCCCCATCTTGTCCCATACCTTCAAGTTGACGAGAAAAAACATAATCATATCCATAATCATTTCCAATTGCAGTTAGTGCTGAAGTATCAGTAGTAAGAGCAAGAGAAGGCAGAGAAGGTCTATCAAAACCATAACGCCCTACCATCTCAGCAGCAATATGCTGAGCATCAGCAGCACTACCACCATTACCTGCTAAAATGATTTTCTTTTTAGCATTATAAATCCCTACACAGCGTTTAGCAGTAAGCTCTATAGTATTAATTAGCTCATCATTATTATAAATGTTTTGTTTTGTTTCGTATGATTTTTTTATCTGATCTTTTATATAATTTTTCATTTTTTTCCAATAGTAATTAGAATAGAATAATAGCATATTAGATATTGTATAGAGATAATAAATGACAGTATAAAAGTAAAGTTTAATTTAATTGGTTAAAAGTGTATATTATTGATTATTAAAAGTATAAGTAAGAAGTAAAAATTGACGAACTAGGCAACGACCTACATTCCCACAAGTGAAACCTGCAGTATTATCAGCGATGAGGGGCTTAGCTTCTGGGTTCGGAATGGGACCAGGCGTTTCCCCCTCTCTATAGCCACCTAGACAATCAAAGATAAAGACATTTGAGAAAGTGTTCTCTTATAATGTACTTATCTTTGACTGTTAGCGTCAAGGGTAAATGAGTAAACTCATTAAAGTATAATTGTCGTGTGTTCTATGCATAACAAAGCATAGAATATAAAGTC
>JAYEMB010000095.1:0-3391 GCA_034717855.1 Campylobacterota bacterium | reverse complement strand
TTTAGCAACTGTAGTTTTAACTAATCAACTCATCAAAAGTTGATTTCTCCGGATACATATTAATTACTATATTAGCCGATACCTTATACGAATAATTATCTACTGTCACCTCTTCTTTGAAAGCTTCATGAATCCTATCAAATATTATATATGAATTTGCTTCTTCAAGATATTCATTGAAAACGACTACAAAAACACCTTTTGATATGTGCCCGATAATGTCTTCATTACGTATCGTATCAGAGAGAATCGATCCTGATTCTGCAATAACTGCATCATTAAGATTGTCAATTTTTACTATTGCAATATAAAAAGACTTATTATGGCGTTTGCATCTATGTATCTGGTCATCAAGAATAATATTAATATTTTCTTTATTGGGAAGTCCTGTCAAGGAATCAAAATAAGCTTTTTTAATTAAATCTGCTTCTGTATAATTAAGTTTTTTGAGTTTATTCTTTTGCATTATGTACATATAAACACTAAATATCAGACCTACAATCAAAAGGAAGTTAAGTTCTTCACAAACAGTCATAATATATCCTTTGTTAAAGTATTTTATACATTATACCTAAGAAGTATAATAACTTTATCTATTGAAGCTTTTTGAAGATGCTCTAAAATGTACTAAATATCATGATGTTGATAAATATCCTCTAAGATATCAACTACCGTATAAAAACCTTTTAAACTGTGACTGACTGGAGTAAAGTCTGAGAGTTTTCTAGAGATATCATGGAGAAAAAAACCATAGTTCATCGTTAAGCCTACATATATTTTATCCCCCACAAAAGAGATGGAGAGTTTTTTTCTATCCTCTTTACTTATCTTTGTTAAGACCTCCATAATGGTATGCGTTAAGATATAGTTTGCTGTAACTTGCTCACTTGCATAGACTACAAACTCTTTCTCAAATCTAGGGTCATCAAGTTTCACTTTTTGGAGTTTTCCATATTTTGAACTCTGGATTCCCTCTCCTACAAAACCTAAATGCTTTTGAGCGAAATCTGGAAAGATGCAGACTGCTCCCTCTATTTTTCTCGCTGATTTTACGGTTGCAAAAAGGCGAGAGCTACTCATCTCCTCACCAACATCATCTTCACCTGAACTTTGGCTCTCCATATATGCAGTTACAAAAGCTAGAGTTACTCTCTCTTTTCCTAAGGAGTACCTCATAAGATTTTCACTCTCATACCTTATAGCGTCTTTAAAAAGCAGTGAGTTTTCCAGCACATACTTGTCTATCTCTCCATTTGGTATATATTTTATGTTCTCGTCAATGTATCGCATGAGAGGTCCAACTAAAACTTCTTTATGCTCAGAGCGTGCCTCTGCGTACTTCTCTCTGTTTAAAAACATCAAAAGAGCAACTACTCCAAATGATACAAAGGCTAGCAAAATATTATCCATAAAAATGCTTATAACAAAAACACTCATTCCGACAACATATATAGGATTTAGTTTTTTGAGTGAGGCATGTTTTTTTTCAGCTTCAATGAGACTGCTCTTGAGCTCTTTTTCAAAATAGAGTCGTGCTTGTGAGAAATCTTTCATGAGTAAAAATACCTTATAGAAGCAAAACCGTAAGCTCTACTCTGCTCTATTTTTTGAACCTGCGTTTCTTCTATAATTCCACCAAGTGCAAAAACTTTTACACTGCATTTGTTTAAGAGCTCTTTTAAATCATCAATTCCTTTAGGTTCACCTTTTCCAGGTGAAGCGAAGATTGGACTGTATGTCACGTAGTCTGCACCAAGTTTCTCTGCGTTTAACACTTCATGGTGGGTGTGAGTGCTTATAATGACTTCAAGCCCTAAAGACTTAGCGTACTCTATTTTATCAAACTGTGTTGACGTAAGATGTACACCTGTTGCGTTTAGCTCTTTAGCCAAGTCAACATCTCTATGAATAAAACTTTTTAAGCCTTTAAACTCACTACACAGCTCCACAAACTCGGTTGCTTGAGTCTTATAGTTCTCATTTGATTTATCACGATAAAGGAGATAGGAAGGTTGATGTTTCAGAACTTGTTTTTTCAGTGTAGTTTTAAATATCTCTGGATTATCTGTGTAAAAATCTCTTGAAGTAATAAGGTATCTGTTCATTAGGTTTATCTGCTTAGTTCTTAGTTTTGCTGTATTATACACAAAGAGTTGAAATATGATATACTAATTTATGATAAGTCTCACAGGTAACTCCAAACAGCTTGATATCCTCCTTCCAAACACAAACAAAGCTTTGGCAGAAGTACTCAAAAACGCAACACCTAAAGAGTTACAGACTCTCTCTCAGAGTAAGGACTTAAAGTCGATTTTAAACTCTCTTTTAACACAATCATCTCAAAATCCAGCGAGTGATAAAACGCTACTTGAACTCCTCAAAAACAACCCAACTCTCAAGAGTTTAGGCTCAGCCACAGACAATATAAAAGCCTTACTAAACGCAGTAAAGTCAGATAGAAGCCCACTGCCTATAGAAACAACACTCAAAAACTCTCTAACAAATATAAAAGATTTAAGTGAGACTGCTCTCAAACAGAAGTTTGAAAACTCTGGCGTTTTTTTAGAGTCAAAACTAAAAAACGCAAGCCCTCAAAACGCAAAAGAGATTATGGCAAACGACCTAAAGGCTGTACTGCTCAAAGCTACTGATGAGATTAGCGCTTCATCAAATCCAAATAAGAGTGAGATACTAAGGCAGGTAGATAAACTACTCCTCCAAATAGACTACCATCAACTTCTTTCTCATCTCTCTAACTCATCATCTCTATATATTCCATTTTCTTGGGAAGATATGCAAGAGGGACAAATAAATTTAAAAAAAGATAAGAATGATACGTTCTACTGTGATATTGATCTCAAACTAAAAGAGTACGGTGAGCTAAACATCAGACTCACTCTATATGAAAAAAATCAGTTAAACATTCACATACACTCAGATAACAAAGAGTTTAAAGAAATTATCAAAGAGAACATCTCCTCACTGCGTTTAGCACTTACTGAGAGTAAAATAACACCAAGGGAGATACGTCTTTTAGGTTTAACTAAAACAGAAAACTCCTCTGCCTATGAAGAGAACTCTACAAACATAGATATGGGTTTTGAGGTAAAGGTATGAGTATGAGGAAAAAAGCTGCTGCCTTAAGGTATGATGATAAAAAAGAGAAAGCGCCAAGAGTAGTTGCAAAAGGTGAAGGTGAAGCTGCCAAAAACATTATAAAAATTGCAGAACTCAATAACCTACCAATAAAAAAAGATGAAGACCTCATAGAACTTTTATCAAAAGTGGAAATAGATAAAGAGATTCCTGAGGCTATGTATAAGGCTGTTGCAGAGGTCTTTAGTTTTATCTATAGAACTACAAACAAGTCTTAACTTATAGGGTATAAAAT
>JAYEMB010000094.1:0-3408 GCA_034717855.1 Campylobacterota bacterium | reverse complement strand
AAAAAATAGGAAAATGATATGATAAGTTTTAATAAAAACGAGATAGTAGAAGAGAGGGAAGAAGAGTATGACTATACAAACGAAGAACCTCTTGAAGAAGAGCCAGATTATGAATATGAAGAGCAAGAAAACGATTACTGTGATTAAAACAGCTGTTAGGTAAAATAAGGAATAGTTTGTTATGAATAGAAAACTTACAAGAGCGCTTTTACTGCTATTTTTACTACTTGCTACAGTAGTAAACGCAAGTGAGCTTGAAACTGAAGTAAAGAGCGTAGATGAGCCTGTAAAAGAAGTAGCGTTTATCAAAGTGAGTGATATTTCTGAGTCTTCAGTACAAACAAGTTTAAATTTAAAAACGATAAGGGAAGTTACTCTAAAAACTAAAGAGTTAAAAGAGATACATGAGTCTATCCCTGGGTATATAGATTCAATTGAGATAATTTTAAATGATTCACAGTATGAGGACTTAGAAAGTCTAAACATCAGAAAACTACAACAGTTACGAAATGAACTCCTTATCTATTTAAAAAGTTTAACGAAGTGGAGTAGTATTTTGAGGTCGAACATTGAAGTGTACGATAAAAATAAAATACTTTTACTCTCAGAAGATGAGTTATGGATTCAAACTAAGATAAACGCAGATACTCAAAGTGCTCCAGAAGCTATTTTAGAACAGATATCATCAGTAAATACGGAAATAGAAGAGCTGAAAAAATCTACTAAATTAGATTATGACCACACTCTAACTGATTTAAATAGTTTAACTACAAATATTATAAGAATAAAAGATGTAATTGAGAAGCTGAAGAAAAATGAAATAGCATCTTCAAATCAAGTTTTTCATCAAAATACTCTTCCACTTTTTGAGTCATTCTCAGATACTCCTTTTTCATTTATGAAGTATATAGAAGCTATATATGAAACAATTTTTCAAAGGTTTAATGAAGCAAAACACTATTTTCAAACGCAATTAAATCAGGTCTATATTTTTTTAGTAAGCTCTCTTCTTTTAAGTTTATTTGTTTTTTATTTTAACTATCTTTATATTAGAAAAAAACTTTTTGTAAAAGAGGAATCTTCTTATAAAAAAGATTTTTACTTTATGAAGATACCCCTTACCACTATTGTAATGTTACTCTCTTTATTGGTTGTGACTATTTTTGCAGATAGTCCAAAGTCTGTAGTTCAGTTTGTGCTTTTACTCATACTTTTACCAGTATTTAGAATCCTACAAACTATGATAGAAAAAGGGCAGGAGAGATACCTTTATAGCTTTTTATTCCTATATTTTTTACAGCTTATTCATACAAACAGTACAGGTTACGAGATAGAGGGAAGAGTTTTTGGTATTATACTCAGCATAGCTCTTGTTACGTATATGTTTATACTTATGAGAGCTAGAGTACTTGAGAGTTTTGTCAACAAGTTCATAGGCTCATTTGCATATAAAATATTGACACTATTTATTCTTCTCTGCATTGTATCTATTGTCTCAAATATCTATGGCGGCGTTTTACTCTCTTACCGTATAAATAATGGAATATTTCTGTCTATTTACAGTGCTTTGATTTTTTATACATTCTACATAGTTTTAACGGGATATGTCATAGTGATATTTAGACGAAGAATCTCTAGCAGTTTACATATGTTAGATATATATTCTGCAAAAATAGAACATACTACAATTAATATTATTAAAATTATAATGTTTCTATGGTGGTTAAAAATAGTCGCAGAGCAAGTCTCTCTCTATCTTTATCTCATCAACCTAAAAGATAAGATATTAACACTCTCTTGGGAGATCGCTTCGACAACTATCTCAGTATCATCGATAGTTGATTTTATTTTAATTATATTTGGAACATGGGTCGTCTCTAAGGTGCTTATAACAGTGTTAAATGTTGAAATATTTGCAAGGTTCACAATGCCAAGAGGTATGCCTACTGCAATTACTACAACACTAAACTATATCATAGTTATCACTGGTGGGATTATTGCGCTCTCCTCTTTGGGAGTGACTCCAGAACAGTTCACTCTTGTCTTTGGTGCGCTTGGTGTGGGTATCGGTTTTGGTTTGAGAAATATTATTGCAAACTTTGTCTCTGGTATTATCATGGTTTTTGAGAGACCAGTTCAAATAGGCGATACTATCGAGCTAAACAATACGATGGGTTCTGTTCAGAGTATCGGTGCGAGATCGAGTACGATAAAAACATTTGATGGTTCTGAGGTAATCATACCAAACGCAGACTTTATAGCAAAAGAGATAACAAACTGGACACTTTCAGATGAGTTTAGACGTAAGACAGTTGTCTTTAAAGTAGACTATAATAGTGATGTTGAAGAGGTCTTGTCTATTATGAAAACTACAGCAGTTAACCATCCAGATGTTTTAAAAGAGCCGGAACCACTAGCAGTTTTTAAAGGTTTTGGTGAGAACTATTTAGAGTTTAAGTTGTACTTTTGGTTGTCAGAAAACCTTATTGTTGCACAGAGTGAAGTCTCTATCGGTATTTATAGAGCACTCAAAAAAGCAGGTATTAAAATGCCAATGCCAAAACAAGAAATGTATATAAAAAATAGTGATGAAGAAGAGGTTTTATGAGACTAGATAACTATTTAGTTGAGAAGGGACACTCAGAGAGTAGAAACAAGGCACAAAATATTATTAAGAGTGGTTTGGTCTGTGTAAACGCAAGTGTGATAAAGAAAAGTTCATATAAACTAAATGAAAATGATGAAGTGAAAGTTGATGAACATAAAGAGTACGTCTCACGCTCAGCACATAAACTTGATGAATTTTTAAATGAACTTAACTTAGATATAAACGCAAGAGTAGCTCTTGATATCGGTTCATCAACGGGCGGTTTTACTCAGGTTCTTTTAGAGAGAAGTGTGAAAGAGGTGAGTGCTGTAGATGTTGGGAAAGAGCAACTGCATAAGAGTCTTAGAGATGATAGTCGCGTTTTCTCTTATGAGTCTTGTGACATACGAGAATTTCAGAGCGATAAAGCCTTTGATTTGGTAGTGAGTGACGTTGCGTTTATCTCACTTTTAAACATACTTGATGATGTAGATAGACTAGCTACAAAAGATATTATTCTACTTTTTAAACCACAGTTTGAAGTAGGTCGTGAAGCCAAACGCGACAACAATGGTGTCGTGCTAGATAAAAAAGCGATAGCAAACGCAATGACACGATTTGAAGACGCTTGTAAGCTCAAAGGATGGAACTTAATGGTAAAATCTCCTTCTAAGTTAACTGGAAAAGAGGGGAATCTTGAATACTGCTACTACTATGAAAAATAGCACCGCAATCGCCATTGGCGGTTTTGATGGAATGCATCTTGGACATCAACAACTTTTTTCACAACTAGGTGAGAGTGGAACTATCGTAGTTATTGA
>JAYEMB010000093.1:0-3423 GCA_034717855.1 Campylobacterota bacterium | reverse complement strand
AATGGCGCCGCAGGATTAGACGGCACCGATGGTTCTATGATATATACAGGGCACGGGATACCATCTAATTCATTAGGGGTTGATGATGATATTTACATCAATGTTGATAATAATGAGTATTATCAAAAAGGGTCAAATCTTGCAGGAGAATGGGAACCACCAGTAGGAACGTTAGGTTCTGGTGGAAGTGGAGGTGTTACTGATCACGGTGCATTAACTGGCCTCGGAGATGATGATCATACACAGTACCTAACTGATGCAAGAGGGGATTTAAAGTATGCTACAATTGACCATACACATTCAATATCATCACTCGGTAACGAATTAAATTTAACATTACAAAAAATAGAAGTTTTACACTGGATGGGAGTAAATTAAAATGGCATTAACTGCTATTCCAAAACGATTTTGTCAGTTTCGAATAACTGCTGCCGATACAGATTTTTTAGTATACACAATGACTGAGCCGAAAGGTATCATTAAAGAAATTATATTATGGAATTTTGATAACCAGGATCGTGAAGTAAGTGTTGCGATAGTACCATCAGGTGAAACATTAGGACCTAAACATTATTTCTTTTTACGTGGACAAGCATTGGGCCAAGAAAGTAATATTTTTACCGGATTGGCGACAGTATTAGAGCAAGGTGATAGAATTTATGTAAATGGTAATTATTACGTTGTTGATAAAGAATTACAAGTTCAAATATCAGGCGTTGAATTTACGGAGATTGTATAATGGGTGTATTGAGAACAAACGAAGATCCATCATTTGAAACTGAGGCTAATTCTAATAATAGGGTTACTGACCAGCATTTTCATTTTAGCATACCTGAACGTGGAGCAACATCTTATATTCAAATTCTTCCAAAAAATGAAGCTGTTTCGCAAGTGCTTGAAGACACAGAAGTATTTACGTTAGCACATGATAGTATTGAAGATGGTATTGTTCAGGTATTTAAAGCTACAGAATTTGATAATGTAAACGGTTTTAAGACATTAGCAAAAGGGCAACATCCAGGGACTTCGATAGTAAATTCGACATTTGCCTTTGAAGAATATACCACTGATGAAGAATTGAGAGTGGACTGGAATACTACAACCTGGTGGGACGATGATGAAATTGAACTTTATTTAGATTCAGATGAAGCATTAAATGGGGAATATTGTTGTCGCATACGTGCCCATTCAAACTGTGAAGGGTTGGCGTTATATAGAGAGTTTGCATCACCATTAGATTGGAGTGGTATCGAAAATGTTCAATTTAATTGGATGTCTGAAAAGACCGAATGGTGTAGCCGATGGAGATTAAAATTCCATGATTCAACTGGGCAAATATCATCAATAGATTTTAATAATACCAGTCGCAATACGTGGGAATTAAAATCATTTAATAAACAACTTTTTTCAAACCTAGGAGTAACAGATTGGTCCCAAATTGTAAAAATAGAATTTGAAAACGTAAATTCTCAATCTACACATAATTGTTATTTAGATTCGATTGAAATAACAACAAATACTGAAGCAGATAGAATTTTATTAGATACTCAATTAATACATTTCGGTACCAGTCCAGACTTTGCGACATTGGGTTCTATTAAAACATTAGATGATAATCATGATTCAGCAGAATTAATGATTGATATCGAAGTTAATAGAATGTCAGAAGCTAATATTCAATATGGAGCAACTCGTAACGATTGGAAATTAATAGCGGGTGACTATTACGGAATTTATATAAAGAAACCAACGATAGGATCTGTTAAATTTTATGGATCGAACACTCAAACATTTGTAGATGGAAATTTATATTCAAATTCTAGTGGTGCATTAACAGCGTTAAATAAATCATTAGGCTTTATGATTAATACATTTACAAGTTCGACTATTAAAAAATTAAAAGTTAGACAAGATGTACATTCTCCAAATTCGACATTCAACTTAATGATTATCAATCCTGATGATTTTACAGTAAATCAATATCTTGGAACATATACGTTTGAAGTATGTGATATAATAGAGATAGAGTTTGATTATTCTGTTCCGGAAAGTATTACAATCAATAATGCAAATCATCTATATGGATATTATCAAGATAGTTTTGAATCTGAAGCATCACAGTTACATATTTGTCCAAGATATCATTATCTAAAAGGTGAAGAATAATGAACGCTATTACTATAGATACAACACCCGAAAAGTTATTAGAATATCGATCTGCTAAAAATAAAGAAATTTTCATGGATTATGAAAATAGTAAACTTTATTTTTATTGTAATACAGGTGAAGGATTTATTCTTAAAGCACATATCCCAAATCCAAAAGCGTTTAAGCATTTATTTCAGTATATGAATAAACCACTAATTCCTGAAAGTTTAATGATTGCTTCACACGATTTCGCACAGACAGCGAATTGGCCTGCCGCAGGAGAAGCAATTTCATCAATATTTACATGCGCGCCATTTACAGGATATAAATTAATGATCACCTCGATTGTGACACGATTTCCAACGAATATTGATTTGTCAAGTAATCCCTTGACATTCACAGTGTGGAAGTATGTTCCGCCGTATGGAGTAATACCGGTTATATCACAAGCATATTATTCGATTGAACAATTGTTATTACAATCAAATAGTCCATGGTACACTGTTGAATTTGCACAAGACTTAACATTTAGTGGAAAAATGATTGAAGTTAAATTTCGATATACAGATTCAGATATGGCTAATACTTCAAAATTGGAGTTATATGCATCACGGGGTGAGAAAATAACCGTAAGCTTGGTGAATGATGAACCATTAACAAATTCAGAAGGATTAGGATTAGATGATCCGTGTTACGCAATTTTTAATACAAAAAGAGTAATAGAATTTTAACTATTATAAATACTTTAAACTAACTAATAATTTAATTTAGGAGATTTATTATGTCAGAACCAAGTGAATTATCGAAAGCAATTATAGCTGCAGCAGATAGAGAGTTTTCAACATTTAAAGATGTTATTGGAGATGCTTTAGAACAACGTTTCCGTGATAAAATTGACAATATTTCAAAAGAAAAAGCTAATAAAATTTTTAATCCTGAATATATTGATCCCGAATTAGAAGATGATGATTCAGATGATGATGATTCAGATGATGATAATCTAGATGATGATAATCTAGATGATGTATCCGATGATGCTGGTGATGACGACCCAGAAGACCCTAAACCCGAGGAATAATTATGAGTGATAAATTATGTTTAATCACTGAAGAATGTGATCTCGAATCAATTACTAATGATATCATTGAAGAGGATACGTTAGAAGAAGGAAAGAAAACAAAATCTTTCTATATTCAAGGTCCATATCTTCAAGCTGATGTTAAAAATGGTAATGGTAGAACCTTTTGTGGATAAGTTCTACCATTACCATTTTTA
>JAYEMB010000092.1:0-3442 GCA_034717855.1 Campylobacterota bacterium | reverse complement strand
CTATTTTAAAAGATTTAAATAAAAACCAGAACATACTAAAAAGAAGAAAAACCATAGCACCAAGAGTTAAGATTTGTGACTCATATAGGCTTTGAATCATGTTGTTATACAGAACAACTATTCCAGAGAGGTGGATTTTCTCTTTATCAATTGAGAACTTCTCATGGATATCTCTTCGTATTTTTTCTATCAGCTCATTTCTGCGTAGCTCTTGGTTTGAATCTACTAAGCGAATAGTGAACCGAACTTGATTATCTTCAATGCTGATGTATGGCTCAAGTATGAGTTTTTTAATCTCACTTGGGAGTTCATTATAAAGAAGTGCGAGTTGAAAGTTGTCTAAATCTTTATTATCATTTATACTCTTTCCAAGACGAAGTACAGAAGCAAAAGAGAGAACTTTTCCAAGCTCTGGAATTGACTCTAAGTATGCGTGGATTTTCTCAATCTTTTGCATCTTAGTCGGGGTAAACCAGTACTGATTCTTTTGAGCATCCTCTTCAAACTCATCCTCAAACTCATCTAAAAATTCATCTTCATTTGCACTAGCTAAATTTTGAGTCTCTAAAACTTCTACCTGCTCTGTCTCTAGGTCTATAGTTATATCTAAAGGGGTAGTTCCACCTAACTCCTCATCTATAGTGAGCATACCTTGATATATCTCAGTGTCTGATTTGAAGTAGTTTATAAAGCTGTTTTCAACTCTAAGTTTTGTGGCACCACTTATGCTAAATAGCAGTACAAAAGCTGCAAAAATAAATACAAGTGAGGCTCTGTTTGTAACTATGTTTGAGAGTGTTGATGTAAGAGTGAATTTTTTCTCAAAACTCTTGTTTGGTTTTGATGCCTTTGTAAAAAACATAATCACACCAAAAAGTAGATAGGTGATAACAAAGGATAAAAGAAGCCCGGCACTCATCATCCAGCCAAGATTCATAACAGGTAAAATACCAGAGAGCACTAGTGATGAAAAACCAGCGATAGTTGTGATAACTGCAAAGAAAGTTGGTTTTGACATAGAGACTACGGTGTCTAGGATTAAATCCTTGTGCTCTTTGTACTCTCTTTGTGAAAGCTCTCTATATTTCACTATGAGGTGGATTATGATAGAGGTCGTCAGGATAAGTAAAAAAGAGATGAAGTTAGAAGAAACAACTGTGACTTCCCAGCCAAAGAGACCAAGTAGACCAATAGATGAGATGATAGATGAGCTTAAAATCACTACAGGGATTAAAACCCATTTGAGCTCACCAAAAACTATATACAAAATAGCTATGAGAAGAAGTAGTACTATAACCCCATAAGTTTTTAAATCATTTTTTACAAATGTAATCATATCATCAGCTATCATATTAGCCCCGCCTAAAAACATCTCTGCATCAGACTTGTACTTTTGCATAATTTGACGAATATTTATAATGTTAGTATGTCTTATATCTTTAGAGTCATTGTCATGAAGGTTTATTATGATTGCAGTTGTCCTAAAGTCAGGACTTACAAAATTTTCTATATAAAGAGGATTGTTTAGAAGCTCTTTTTTTACAAGACTCTTATCAAGTTTGTGTGTAGCTAGACTAGGAACTCCATCTGTTAACTCTGCTATTGGCAGAGAAGAACTCTGAAGAAGAGGTATATTTCTAATGGAGTTTATCGATTTTATCTGTGGAAGTTTTTCTATCTCATCAGATAGATTTTTGATATTATTTAAAGTCTCTCTGTCTAAGAGATCTTTTTTTGGTTTATAGGTAATGACTAAAAAATCACTTGAGTCATATCTCTCATGAACTAGTCTTGTATAGGCTAAATCTTTATCATCTTCTAAAAGTAGAGTCTTTGAGGAGGCATCTACCTTGAGTTCTGTCGCCTGGTTAGCTAAAAAGCCAACCATTAAAACAAGCAGAGTTAAGAGTAGCTTTGGATAGCCAAATACAACTTTAGCGTAGAGCTTTTGTATCATGTATTGTTGTTATTTAGTTTTGTTAAGAGTTCATCAAAAGAGTGTTCTGTAAGATAACTGCTAAACTGTGAACGATAACTCTGAAGTATACTTACATTAGCTATCTCTAAATCATAAATTAGCCACTCCTCTTTTTTGTTTTTATAAAATTTATAGATAACTTTTTTTACATCTGTTTTGGTCTGAAGTGTAGCTGTGACTTCGATACGATTGTTTTTGGTCTTTTTAGACTCTTTAATAGTAGCTGACGTTCCCTTTAAGAGGTCGAGTTTATCAAGGTAATAGTTTTGTATATATTTTTCAAAAGTTTCCGTAAAATCATTAAATTGAGTTTTAGTAATCGAACTTCTAGTCTTTTTATCGAGTGAGAGACGAGACATAAGTCTAAAGTCAAAGAGATAAGTGACCTCTTTGAGTATCTTCTTTTGTCTCATCTTCTCATCATTGTTTTCATCATTTAAAATTGTGTAAAAATTGTCAGATATTTTTACCATAGTTGTTTTAAGTGCCTCTGTCTCACTCTCTTGAGCATTAAGTGGTGCAAATAATATAAGTATTAGTAGTAGATAGGTGAAAAATTTTCTCATTTAGTTCTTATTCCTCTATTAAATTGTCTCTTCTTTGTTCATAGGCATCTCGTATAAGTGGGTATAAATCTATGGCACCTTTGGTAAAATCACTGTAAGATCCTGCGTTCAAAGAGTACTCATTAAAGTCTTTATAACCTTTTATAAGTGTATATGTTCCAAATGATACCACATCATTTTTAATCAATAGACTTACATGATAAGTTGGGTCTGCGTATGTATCAACATAGTTACCGACTAAATCACGTAAATTTCTCTGTCCAAAAAATGGTAGAACAACTGGAAAACCGCTACCAACTCCATAAAACCCAAGAGTCTGTCCAAAGTCCTCTTTATGCGCTTTTATCTCAAACCACGCATCAGCTACATCAAAAAGACCAAGTACGCCAAGTGTCGAGTTTGCTACAAACCTTATGCTCTCATTCATAGAGTGCTCTAATTTAAACTGTAGAAGATTGTTAGCTAAACTGGCAGGATAACTAATGTTTTCAAAAAAGTTATATATTGATTTACGAACACCCTCTGGCAAGATAAAGTTATATTCACGAGCTGCAGGTTCAATGGCCTCTATAAATAGAAAATCATTAACGTCAGTCATCCAACGGTTATAGCCACTCAGTGGATCAAATATCTCTTTTTTGGGAGTAAGCTCCTCTTCAAACTCATCTGCAAATTCAGCATCGAAGTCATCTGAGGCAATTAGAGTAACAACAGTAACAAAAAGTAGTAGTATTTTTTTCATATATAAAATTATAATAGCATTTTTTCTTTAAAAGTTATATAATAGTTTGATTGTAGAGTAAAATAAGGATTGCATATGAGAGTAGTAATCATTGGCGGTGGTATATCCGCGGTATATTTGGCAAACAATTTAAAAAAAGAGGACTCATCCTTAGAG
>JAYEMB010000091.1:0-3463 GCA_034717855.1 Campylobacterota bacterium | reverse complement strand
AGATTTTAATAATAATAATAATGATTTAGTTTTACCCGGGTATACCGGAGCGATTAAGTTTGTAAATATGACTAATATAAATGTATCTGCTATGGTTGGTTTAGAAAGAGGTGTTGTTATATTAGATAGCACTACATGTACAGCAGGGTCGTTAACGATTACCGGAATAGGTGAATTACAAGATGAAGCTGGAAACAATATCCCTACTGGTTCCTGGAATGGTATGACTATCATAAACAATTTAATGTCAAATGATTCTATTGCAACAGGCGTATGGAGTTATGAAGAATGAGTACAGCTTACGAATTATTAAAAGCCGGATCAACTGTCTCGGGTGATACTTGGGCAATGCTTAATAATTTAGGATCGGGCGGTGGTATCGGTCAGGTAGTAGAAAATTTGGAGGGAACTGTTTTGACAAATGAAGAATTGACAGGTATTGTAGTTACAGAAGATATAGAAGGTTATCTTGTAGAAGATGATTATACCGGGACTGTATCAATAAACGAGTTAACAGGAACTATTGAAAGTGAAGATTTGGAGGGTGAAGTATGACAATTACTAAAGGTGATACATATAATTTCAGTGTGACTGTTAAAGATTCAGATAGTGTAATATTTGACCTGACAGGATATACAATGACATTTACTGCGAAAGATTCTATTACAAAATTAGATGCGGAGGCGGATATATCAAAAACAGCGACAATTTCAACCCCGGCAGATGGTATTGGAGAATTTACTTTATTACCAGCAGATACTTTAATTGACGCAAAAGAATATCATTATGATGTGCAAATATCAGATGGCTCAGATAATATTTATACTGTAATAAAAGACAGTATATTGACTATAACAGAGCAAATTACTATTGATGCTTGACAAATAAGCTAAATAGGGCTTATTATTAAATATAGCCGTGGGGATAAACCGTAGGGCAAGGAGAGATGACATGACAATAGCAGAATGGATAAAAGCTAATACAACTCTGAAAGAGGGAGTTGATATTAAAGAAGTTGACGGGCTTATAGCTGATTTAGATCCTTTAAAGAACCTGGAGACAATAGATCAAGCGTTATCATTTATGGATCGCAATGATTTATTTAAAAGGGCTTTAAAGAAAAATGAGACTCAAGCAATCGAAAAACATGATAAGAAATTTATGGAAACGAAATTCCCGGAGTTGATGAAAGAAGAAAGGGAAAAGATTGTTAAAGAACTTAATCCAGAAGAGACAGCACAAGACAAAGAGATCCGGGAGCTTAAACAATGGAAACTTGATACCGAAAATGCAAACAAGAAACGAATCCTTGAAGCTGAAAACTTAGCAGCCTTAAAAGATAAGGCTAAAGAAATAGGGTACGATGGAGACATTGAAAGGTACAGCAGATTATCCGGTGAAAATGCTATTGAATATATGTTAGCAGATCACAAAGTGAATACAGAATATAAAGAAAAGTTAAAGAAAGAGGTTTATGGAGACAATAAGCCGCCTTCAAAAAGTGAAGAAGAAAATACAGATTATGATTTAGATTCAGAAATGGGCAAACTTTCATTTTTGAACCAATAAGGGCAAGCCGTACGGCCTGCTTAATTAGAGAATTGAGGAGGCCATATTATGGCTAATACTTTTGTTACAGCAAAAGCGATTGCAGAAAGGGCTCTACCGCATTTGGTAGAGAGAATAAAAATGTTACCACTTATTGAGTTTGGTACTTATAATGGAACATTTAGGAAATGGGGAGATACTATCCAGGTTCGTAAACCTCAGCGAGGTGATACAGTGGATGGTTCTTCTGATATCAGTTCAGCATATCAGGATATTTCAGATGATGTCGTTGAAATTGTACTTAACAATCAGCGTGCATACCCGGTTAAACTTACAAGCAAAGAGAAAACTTTAAATCTTGATGATTTTACTCGACAGATATCTGTACCTGCAATGACAAAACTTGCAGAGTATGCAAATGCTCAGGTGTTAAATCTTTATAAAGATATACCATATTTCTATGGTACTTCCGGAACTACTCCTTCGAGTCTTGCAGATATTGCAAACGCAAGAAAAATCTTACAGGATAATCTTGCTCCAGAAGGAAATAGGTCATTTATTTTTGATTCAGCAGCAGAGGCGAAACTATTACAGCTTAGTAATTTTGCAGAGATTGACAAAGCAGGAACTAATATTGCATTAAGAAATGCTTTGCTTGGTAGAGTTTATAATACACTAATGGCTTCCGATAGTCAGGTTCCTACTCATACTGCTGGTGGATATTCTGCTCTTGCAGATGTAACAATAACAACTGGTGCTTCGGGTGCAAGTTCTATTGTATTAACATCAAGTGCAGGGACATCTACAGCAAAACTTGAAGAAGGTGATATCTTTTCCATAGATGGTTATCAGTTTGTAGTAACTGCTCAGACAGCGGCAGCAAGTTCGGGTGTTGTTACAGCAGCTATATATCCAGCATTACCTATGGCTTATGGTGATTTTTCAAGTGCAGCAGTAACTTTTCCAGATGTATCGGCTGGAGGTCATGTGCCTAATCTTATGTTTAATAAATCAGCTTTTACTATTGCAATGGCTCCACTTGCTCCGGCAGATGGCGTTGATAGTGCGGTTGTTTCATTTAATGGATTTTCTATTAGAGTAGTTAGGGGATATGATATGGACAACGATATCAATAAATTAAGATTTGATATCCTATTTGGTGTCAAAACCTTATATCCAGAACTTGCAACCAGAGTATTAGGTTAAATTATCAGGGGAGTGTAAAAGCTCCCCTATATTATAGGAGTTAGAAATGATATGTCCGAAATGTGGAATAGAATACTCAGATAAAGTCTATGAGATCCATAAACATATTTGCAAAGGTAAGTCAGTTGTTAAGAAAAAAACAACTGCTAAAAAGGGTGTGAAACGTGAAAATAATAACCCTAACAAAGACTAAAGAATTACTTGGAATCACAGACAGTTCTTTAGATACAAAGATAAGCAGATATATACCTATTATTGATTCTAAGGTCAAACAAATAACTAATAATAAATACAACATGCAAATAATAGGGGATACAATATATAATTCTAATATTGTAAAAATTACAGGAATTACAAATAGTACAGGCGGAATAAATAACAGTTTTGAAATTGATGGTGCAATAAATTATTTGAAGTTTGGTGATATGATATCAGGCACAAATATTCCAGCTAATAGTTATATTGATGATATATACATGGCAAATAATATAACACCTACAATTGAATTATCAGAAACAGCAACAGCAACAGGAACGGATATTTTAATAACAGTTGGTTTTAATATCGGACTGCAAACAACAGTCGCAAAAGGTATTTATTGGTTAATATCCCAGGAGAATACAGACATAGAAGAATTGGGCTGGACTTCTCAGCGTATCGGCTCAGTATCAGTAGTTAGGGGAGTTGAACAAGCAAAGGTTGATGGACG
>JAYEMB010000090.1:0-3470 GCA_034717855.1 Campylobacterota bacterium | reverse complement strand
TAAGCTTTAGCGATGAGTTGAAGTCCTATTGGCATACCTTCTGCTGATTTTGAGATAGGAAGTGAGAGAGCAGGGAGTCCTGCTAGGTTTACACTGATTGAGTAGATATCACTTAGGTACATATCCATTGGATTGTCTAGTTCCCCAAACTTTGGTGCAGTTCCTGGTGCTATTGGAGATAGAATTAAGTCAGCACTTTCAAAGATTTTATTGTACTCATCTTTTATCATATGTCTTGTTTTTTGTGCTTTTACATAGTAAGCTTCGTAGTATCCACTTGAGAGTACAAAGTTACCAAGCATGATACGGCGTTTTACTTCATCACCAAAACCATTACTACGAGTCTGTATAAATGTATCTTCTAGGTTTTTACCCTCTACTCGATTACCATAACGGATACCGTCATATCTTGCAAGGTTTGTAGCAGCTTCAGCAGTAGCTGTGATGTAGTAAGCAGAGATATCAAATTTTGCGTCCATTAGTTCACGTTCAACTATAGTGTGTCCTACAGCTTTTAGAGCATCGATAGCTTTAGAGTAGGCATCTTTAACATCTTGACTTGCATTTTCTACATACTTAGGAAGAACAGCGATTGTAAGTTTTCTCTGGGCATCTAGGTTTGGAGTAACTTTGTCATCCATCTTTGCGTTTGTTGAGTCCTTCTCATCTGAACCACTGATGATGTCATATAAAATTGCAGCATCTTCAACGTTTTGAGTCATTGGTCCAATTTGGTCTAGTGAAGAGGCATACGCCCCTAAACCGTAACGAGATACACGACCATATGTTGGTTTCATCCCAACTATCCCACAAAACGCAGCAGGTTGACGAATAGAACCACCAGTATCACTCCCCAGAGCTGCTATAGCCAAACCAGCACCAACAGCAGCAGCAGACCCACCAGAACTTCCACCAGGAACGTAGTCAGAGTTATGAGGATTCTGCGTTTTACCATAAAAGCTTGACTCAGTTGTAGAACCCATAGCAAACTCATCCATATTTACTCTACCAAATGGGCTCAGACCAGCTTCGCTCATTTTATTGATTACAGTAGCGTTATAAGGAGCAACATAACCCTGAAGTATGTTCGAACCTGAAGTTACAGACCAATCTTTTACTTGGATGTTATCTTTGATAGCGATAGGTACACCATCTCCAATATTATTTATATCTATGTATGCGTTTAATTCAGGTCTAGCTTCAATCTTAGTTTTTAAATCTTCTTTAAATTTATTTAACTCTTGAGTACTTAATGTGAGTGCTTCTTTTAATGTAATCACTACGTTTCCTATCTTTTAAAATATGGCTAGCATTATATCTAAATATATGGTTTTGTTTATTGTGTATTTCTAGGCATGTTGAAGAGGGAGGGCTTGCCAATGTGATAGCCTTGTGAATAGTCAATACCTAACTCTTTTATTATCTCCATGACTGCATGTGAGTGCACAAATTCAGCAATGGTTTTAATACCTAGTTTATTAGCGAAATCAACAATCGCTTGAACAACCAAAAAGGAGTTTTTATTGTTATGAATATCTTTTATAAGAGAGCCATCAATCTTTAAAAAATCTATATCGATTTTTGTCAGATATGAGAAGTTTGAATACCCTTCACCAAAATCATCAATAGCAATCTTTGCACCATATCTTTTTGCCTCTTTTATAAAGCGTTCAACCTTTAAAAAGTCATCAATCGCATCTGATTCTAGAATCTCAAAAGTCACCATATGAGAGACCTTGGAGTGCTTTAGTTTATCCATTATAAATCTAAAAATTTCATTACTTACAATATCTTCAATAGCTAGGTTTATAGTAAACTCAATATCTGAGTTTTCAAAAGCTTCAAATGTCTTATTTATAATCGTTTTTGTAATTGTGGAGTAGCTTTTAATCTGTTTTGATATGGGGATAAACTCATTAGGAGTTAAGATGTTGCCATCACTGTCAATGAGCCTTGCGAGTGATTCATATTTGATTACTTTAGAAGTTTTATTATCTACAATAGCTTGATAGTAAGGAAGAATTTTATTGTTATTAATTGCTTCTCTGATAAGTTTAGTAAGATATATATTTTTTTGATAGTTATGTTCGAAATTCATTCTGTCTTCATATATCCAAAAAGCTACACCGAGCTCTTTTGCATGTTTTAAAGCCATCTCAACTTTAGAAAATATATTTGTTTTATTGGAGGTAGCAGATGAGGCAAGTGTTATATCGATAAAAATATCAATTTTTTGATACTGAATTACAATTTGTTTCAACTCTTCATAGAGTTCTCTTAGATGCTCTTTAAGATCATAAAAAAACATGCTTCTATCGATAACAAGTGCAAACTCATTACCTGAAAGTCTATATATTTTGTACTCTTTAAGGTTCTCTTTGAGATGAATCCCAACTTGTTCAATTACAAAGTCACCTACTGTGAGACCGTAAAAGTTATTAATAATTTGAAAGTTGTCTATATTTAAAATGATTAAACTAAACTCATCACTCTCTTCTAAATCATGTCGTAGTTGATAGAGATTTGGTAGGTTTGTCAAATGGTCAATAAAATATCGATTAAAAAGTTTATTTTGATAATCTTTGATATTTGACTCTTTAATTCTATTGTCCTTATAAAGTTTACTGAATATTTTGTTGTTTGCATCTTTAAGGGATAGCTCACTTTTCAAAGCGTAAGCTGTTAAATAGATTTTTTGTTTATCGTCATGTTCTAAGAAGACTATTTGAGCATTTGGAAATATATTTTCTAAGCTGTTTTTTAAAATCTGAAAAAAATCTTCTGTTTCTGAGAAGTGGATTATGTGGATAACAATATGTTGATTTTTTAATATTCTTAAACTTTCAATACAAGAGACAGCTGTATTTGTGGAAGTTATAGTGAAAGTATTTGTTGCTAATATGCAGTTATTTGTTTCTAAGTTATTATCCATTGTAAGAGAAAAGCATAAAATATACCAACTTTAAATTGAGTAAAAGCTAATATATTAGGGGTAAACAGAGGTATAAATATAATGTTAAATTATATTCTTAGAGTAGTTTTATTTAAATTTTTTAACTAAAAAAATTCCTAAACCAACAGTTGCAAATATCAGAGCTATAGAGACTCCGATAAATGTAAAGCTTACAGGTTCTGAAAAGTTAGGCACCTACTACCTCTTCACATCTGTTACATGTTGTATCTTCATTTTCAGCTTGGAACTTCCAACATCTAGGACATTTGTGAGCAGTCGCTTTAGCGATAGTAAACTTGTCCCCATCTACTTCAAAAGTACCAAGTTCATCTGTTACTGCTGCGTTTGATACAGAAGATACAACAAACCAATCTTCAGCATCTACTGCGTTTAAGCCGAGTGCAACGCCAGAGTCTGTAGAGATAACTAGCTCCAGAGTGCTTTTAATGATTTTCTCTTTTTTAAGTGAGTCAACTACAGAACCAAAACCTTCACGTGCTTTAGTCATATACTCTGC
>JAYEMB010000089.1:11363-14176 GCA_034717855.1 Campylobacterota bacterium | reverse complement strand
TATCCATTAGAATGAGTGAGATATCCTCTTCATCAAGCATATCTCTAACATTTGAGGTGTCGATACAAGTTATAATATCGTAACCCTCTTTGCTAAGAGTGTACTCCATCAGGTCTAAGATATCCTCAGAATCCTCTACGATGAGAATCGTCTGGTTAGTTAGTGACATTTCGAGTTCACTTCTTCCACTATTAAGATTGTATGCATGGGAGTATTATAGCTAATTAGCTACGAAAGCTTCCACCAACTTTTGCATAGACTAGTAGATTAGCCATACTGATAGTACGAGTTGCAATTTTTCCACTTTTTCTAAGTGCTCGTAGCATTTTATGATATTTTTCAAAACTATTTGATCCATCATCAGCTTGAAGTGATAGTTTTCTCTCTACCATCTCATAAAGATCATCTGTTTTATTCTCTTCGATTAATACATCATTGTATATCTCTTGAATCTCATCTGCATCACTGCAGTGAATCATACTTAATGAAAGTTTGATAGCCTCTACAGTTGATGTTTGCATAGGTACAGCATACTCTTTAATAGTCTCTACATCTACATCTTTACAAACATCAGTAAAGCCTCTGATGAAACTTCTAGTATTAGAACAAGCACGGGAGAGATCATTTGTTATTTTTAGGTATGCAACTACATGTCTTAAATCACTTGCTTCTGGAGTGTAGAGAGCTAGTACTTTAATAATAGAGTTGTCTATATCATCAGTTTTAGAGCTTATGTTTTTTATTTGTGCTCTTGCTTGCATAAATTTTTCTTCTTCACAATCACTCAATGCACTTAAAAGAATCTTATTTGCTTCTAATAATCCTTGATTAATTTCTGAAACTTTTGATTTTATCTCTTGTAAGCTATCTTCAAAATTTGCAATCATCTATTTTCCTTTTTTTATTTTATTTTAACCAAAACGGCCAGTAATGTAATCTTCAGTGCGTTTTTCTGCTGGATTTAAGAAGATGTTTTCAGTTTTATCATACTCTACTAAATCACCAAGATACATAAACGCAGTGTAGTCGCTGATACGAGAAGCTTGCTGCATATTGTGAGTAACTATACAGATACTTACATCTTTTTTAAGCTCTACTAAAAGCTCTTCGATAGCCCCTGTTGAGATAGGGTCAAGTGCTGATGTCGGTTCATCAAAAAGTATAACTTCTGGTTTAACAGCAACTGCACGAGCTATACATAGACGCTGTTGTTGACCACCTGAAAGTCCCATTGCAGAGACGTTAAGTCTATCATGAACCTCTTTCCAAAGTGCTCCATCTTTAAGAGCTTTTTCAACTCTATCTGCGAGCTCTGTTTTGTTTTTCAGTCCAGCAATTTTTAGACCATATGCTACATTGTCAAATATGCTCATTGGAAAGGGTGTCGGTTTTTGAAAAATCATTCCAACCTGTTGACGAAGTTTTATAAACTCATTCTCTTTTTTGATATCAAGGATATTATTAAACTTGTTTGTCTTTTCATCTAAAAGTTCTATTTTGCCGTCATATTTATTTCCAGGATAGAGATCATGTATGCGGTTCATAGCTCTTAAAAGCGTAGATTTACCACAACCACTTGGACCGATTAGGGCAGTGATTTTGTTCTTTTCAACAGGTAAATTGATATTACGAAGTGAAGGGTGTTCAACTCCTGGGTATGTAAAAGAGAAGTTCTTTATATTCATGACTGACATTTTATATTTCCTTATTGCTAATTATTAGTGTTTATTTCTAGTGATAAATCTTCCAACTAGGTTTATGATTAAAACCAAAGATGTAAGTATAAATGAGGCTGCCCAAGCTAAATCACGGCTTGCCTCTTCAGGCTCATTTGCTAAGTCGTAGATACTCACAGTAAGAGATGGAAAACTCTCAGTTAAGTCGAGTGAGAAGTAGTTAGATGTCTCTGAAGTAAAAAGCAGAGGTGCAGTCTCACCGATGATACGTGCAAACGCAAGTAAAATACCCGTCATAATCCCAACTTTTGCAGCCTTAATGATGATGTCAATGATAACTCTGTACTTTGAAGCACCAAGAGAGATACCTGCTTCTCTGAGCTCACGAGGAACAAGTGAGAGCATATTGTCCGTTGTGTTGATGACTACTGGAAGCATCATGATTCCAAGTGCAATTGCACCTGCAAATCCACTTGTTCCTCCTGTTGGAATAACTACAACTGCATATACAAAGGCACCGATTACAATAGATGGAGCAGACATCATAATGTCACTCAAATCACGAATCAGTGCAGCGTATCTTCCACGTCCATACTCTTGAAGATAGATTCCCGCTGCCATCCCAAGAGGGATACCTATGATAGAGGCAAGACCCGCTAAGATAAACTGCCCGATGATGAGGTTTCTAAGTCCACCCTCAATCAAGTCATTTAAAAAGAGTGAAAAGTGAAAAGAGCCCAGTCCTTTGACAAAAAGAGTGATTAAAATCCATCCTAAAAATGCCAAGCCTATCATAGCAGAGAGAACAGAGAGAGCTAAAAATATTTTATTTACTAAAAGTCTCATAATTGAATACCCTTATTCTCAAAAAAGAAGTTTTTTGTAGCTTTAGGGGGTTGTAGGGACTTTGAGTCCCTGCCATTGTAATTAGCTTTGCTTATTATGATGTGTAACATTAGTAATTAGCCTTTTTTAAGAAGTAGAATTTTGCAATGGAGATAACTCCAAAACTGATTACAAATAGAATCAGTGCTAGGTAAAATAGTGCTGATTCACCAAGTCCACTAGCTTCACCAAAGTTGTTTGCCATCGCAACAGGTATCGAAATCGTTGGATCGTTTATTGCACTTGGAAGTA
>JAYEMB010000089.1:0-11263 GCA_034717855.1 Campylobacterota bacterium | reverse complement strand
CTGATTACAAATAGAATCAGTGCTAGGTAAAATAGTGCTGATTCACCAAGTCCACTAGCTTCACCAAAGTTGTTTGCCATCGCAACAGGTATCGAAATCGTTGGATCGTTTATTGCACTTGGAAGTACAAAAATAGAACCTATCAAAAACGCAACTGCCATTGTCTCACCAAGAGCACGACCAAGAGCTAAGATGATAGAACCGATGATACCTACCTTAGAGTATGGAAAAATAATATCTTTGATTACCTCAAATTTTGTAGCACCGAGTGCGTAAGCTGACTCTTTAAGAACACCTGGAGTAGTGTTCATAGAGTCTCTTGTGATAGCTGCCATAAATGGAAGAATCATAACACCAAGTACAAGACCGGCTGTTAAGAGTGAGACTTGATAGCCACCGACAATGTCTGCAACTATCGGTGCAAAATAGTAAAGACCCCACATACCAAAGATGATAGATGGGATAGCTGCAAGTAGCTCGATAGCGATACCTACAACACTAGAGATGTTTTTAGGAGCAATCTCAGCTAAAAATACTGCAATACCCATTGCGATAGGAAGAGCGAAAACTAAAGCGATAAGAGTAGTTAGAAGTGTCCCGACAATTGGAACAAGACCACCATAAACAGTAAAGCTGTTCTCTGCGTCATCCTCATCAAACATAACTTCGTCTTCATCCATAATCATGTCATCTTCATCTTCAATGCTTGAGTCTAAGGCATCGAACTCATCTAGCTCACTAGCCTCGCCCTCCATTCTTACCTCTTTATTCCAGTCAGGATTTGTGATGAAGTCAAATCCAAACTCATCTATAGCCTCTTTGGAAGCACTAAAGAGAGTGAAGAATATACCTAAAAGAATAACAAATACCAGAGAAGCACTTGAGAGTGATAATTTTTGAAAGATTTTTTCCATTAAATAGCCCGCTTAAAATTAATGTGCGAAGTATATAAATGTTTGGTTACATAATGGTTACGAGAAGATTTCTAATAGTTGTTTAAAGAAAATAGGAGTATATTATAACTATGAATTATATTAGAAAAAGATATTTTATACTTCTGTTTGTTCTGTTGGTACTGCTAACATATAGCATTGTTAAGGGAGTAAGCAGTAGTGCTGTTGATAAGCATTTAGCAGATAAAACGCAGCAGATATTTTTAGAGTATAAAACAATTTATAATAACAACCATAAAATTGCTGACTTGATTTTTGAAACTGAGATAGATAAGTCGAAAATTATAGAGCTCTTTAAAAACAGAGAGCGTGAAGAGCTTTATGCCCATCTGTTAATAAACTATAAAAAATTCAGATCATTTAGTGTAAGACAGCTTCATTTCCATCTACCAAATAACGATAGCTTTTTAAGAATGCATAGACCAACAAAGTTTGGTGACAACCTTACAAAGGCAAGATTAACTGTTAAGTATGTAAATGATAGTAAAAAACGCATTGATGGCTTTGAAGAGGGTAGAGTATTTAACGGTTTTAGATTTGTTTACCCTCTTTTTGATGCTACAAAACATATAGGTAGTGTTGAAGTCTCATTTAGTGCCTTGTCTTTTATCAAAGAGTTAGAGTCAAACTATAAAATAAAAAGTAATTTTTTAATTGACAAGAGTGTAGTTGATGAAAAGGTTTTCAAGCATGAAAAATCAAATTATGTTCAGAGCCCAATTCCCCAGTACTACTTTCAAAAGTCGATACTAGATCATATAAATATCAACTTAACAGAAAAAAAACTATCCAAAGAGAGAGCAGATAGTATTCATACTCAGATACAAGAGGGTAAACCTTTCTCTATATATGATAAAAAGTTCAAGCAAATTGTAACTTTAATACCGATGGTAAACCCAATCTCAAAGAGGGTTACGGCAGCGCTTACATTTCGTAGCAATGATGTTTTAATAGAACAAGAGAGTGAACATGCTCTGTTTGCGGCATTGATTACAAGTACTATTTTTGCTTTAGTGCTGCTGCTTATTTTTAAAGAGTTAAAAAGTAGAGCTCTTCTTTATCAGAAGATAGATGAGAGAACAAAAGAGCTGTTACTTTTAAATGAAAAGTTAAATGAGATGGCTCACGTTGACCCGCTAACAGGAGCTTATAATAGACGCTATTTTTATGATATATCCAAAAAAATCTTATCTTTTACAAGAAGAGAGAAACAGCCTTTAACAATTGCAATGATTGATATTGATAAGTTTAAAGATGTAAATGATAACCATGGACACGATATAGGTGATGAAGTTTTAATAACCTTAGTGAATGAAGTGAAAAATAGTATTAGAGAGAGTGATGTATTTGTAAGATATGGAGGTGAAGAGTTTATCTTGATGTTGCCAAACACTGATTTGGAGCACGCTTTAGTTATAACTCAAAAGTTAAGAAGTGCTATAGAGTCTTGCGATAAAGTTGAGAATCTTAGCTTTACTATTAGTATCGGTGTAGCTGCGTTTAACTATGAAGAAGATGATATTGGAAGTTTGATTAAAAAGTCTGATAAAGCACTTTATGAAGCGAAAAATAGTGGAAGAAATAGGGTGGTTTGTTCAGAAGAGATCTGAACAAACGCTAAAGTTACTTGATACCTTTAGCATCCCAGTAAGCTCTAACTTTTGAAGTTAGTGCATCTGGTAGTGGAACAAAACCTAAACTCTTAGCAATCTCTTGTCCATCTGTATAACACCAGTCGTAAAACTTAGTTACATTTTTATTCATCTCAGCTTTTTCTGCAGGAAGCAGGATAAAAGTTGCAGCTACCATTGGGTAAGAGTCAGCACCTTTTGGGTCAGCGATGATTGCATAAAAATCTTTCTTAGGGTTAAGTGAAGCTTTTGCAGCTGCTATCTGGAAAGACTTTAGTGTTGGAACTATGTAGTTTCCTTCTCTGTTTTCAACTGTAGCCATTGCGATGTCATTGTTTGCCGCATCAGCGTAATCGATATAACCAACAGAGTATGGAGTCTGTTTAAGTAGTGCTGCTACACCTGAGTTTGTTTTTCCACCGATATGTTGGTTACCTGGCCAGTTAAGAGACTTTTTAGCACCATAATTTTTTCTCCACTCTTTTGATACTTTACTTAGATAGTATGTAAAGTTATAAGTAGTTCCACTTCCATCTGCACGGTGAACAAATGTAAGTTTTTTGTGTGGAAGTTTAGCATTTGGGTTCTCTTTTTTGATTAGCTCATTATCCCAGTGAGAAACTTTACCAGAAGCGATAGCTACAATTGCGTTTCTACTAAGTTTGATTCCCTCAACACCTGGAAGATTGTAACCCATAGTGATAGCACCAACTACAGCAGGGAATTGGTAAAGACCCTCTTTTTTAAGTACTTTAGGTGATAGTGGCTTATCTGTTCCAGCAAAGTCAACAGAACGAGCTTTTGCATCTTTAATACCTTTAGATGAACCTTTTTTAATATAATCTACTTTAAGACCAGTCTCTTTGTTATAAGCTTTAATCCACTTTTGATATACACTATATGGAAAAGAAGCTCCACTTCCTTTTACTATATCGTTTGCGTTTAAGCCAGCTACTAACACTGTACTTGCTAATGCTACTTTAATTAGTTGAGTCATTGTATGTTTCCTTAGAATTTATATTTAAGATGCGAAATTATAAAACGCAATGTTTACAGTTTGGTTACATTTATGTATCAAAGTGTAATCGATATGTAACCAAAATGTTTTAAACTTCCGCCATCAAACAAAACAAGGGAACCGCTTTTGCAAAAAACAAGGAAATTACGAATGAAAATAATAGCATTATCAGCACTAGCTGCATTAACTCTTGGAACAGTTGCTGTAAACGCAGGTGAAGTTACACAAGAGAGTGAAAAAGGCTTTTTTGATAGATTTCATGCAAAAGGTGACATGAGACTTAGATATGAAACAATCGAAAAAGGTGAAAATAGTAACAAGTATAGAACTAGATACCGTTTTAGATATAACTTAAATGTTGATATTATGGATAACCTCCTTCTTGAAACTGCAATCTCAAGTGGTAGATACAACCCAACATCAGGAAATGTATCTTTTAGAGATGATGATAACTGGGCAGACTACTTTATAGATGTACTTAAAGTTGATATTGCAGGTATCAAATACTCATTTGGTGACTCATGGCTTAGAGCGGGTAAGAGTGCACACCATATCTACAGACCAATCAAAACGCAACTTATCTGGGATAACGATATCCGTTTAGAGGGTGTGAACTATGGATATAAAGATGGTACTAGTCAGGTTAGAGTTGGTGCTAACAGAGTTCATAGAGAATCAGGAGCTAAAAGATCATATAAAGATGGTGATGATATCAATATTTTTCTTGCACAGTATGTTCATACATTAAAAATAGGTAATGCTAAAGCGAACCTAGGTGGGGGTTACTACTACTATGATGGCGTAAAAGGTAACACTGTTCAGTCTGATAATGGATTTAAGCAGAACTCAAATGATGGTGCTCTGTACACTGAAGATTATGGAATTTTAGAAGCTTTTGGTGAGATGAAATATAGTGATGTAATGGGTAAACCATTTAAAACAGCATTGACATTAGCTTACAATACATTAGCAGATGATGATAACTTCGGATATGACTTAAGTGTAGAGTATGGTGCTACTAAAAAAGTAGGTGACTGGAAACTTGGTGCTACTTACAGAGATATTGACAAAGATGCAGTTTATGGTGCACATAATGACTCTGACTTTAGTGGTGGTGGAACAGACAGCAGTGGTTACTACGTTAAAGGTAAATATAAATTTGCTAAAAATGTAGATCTTGGTGCGTGGGTTAACTACAGTAAACTAGGTGAAGATGAAACTGATTATCACCGTGTACAACTGGATGCTATCCTTAAGTTCTAATAGCAACAAATATATTTAATTTCATTCATTCCCCTGTTTTTTCAATAGAGTCTATTTGACTAGGCTCTATCTGAATAAACGCTTCAAAAAAACCACTTTTCACAATAAACTTACACACAGACTTTTCAAAATAAACAAAACTCTAAAAATTTAAAATATCTTTAACATATAAGGAGTACAATTAAAGTATAACGATATAAAGGTGTCATATGCAAAACAATCAAGAGAATGTATTTGAAATAGATGGAACTCATGTTTCACTAGAAGAGTTAATAAGCGGTTATAAAAAATCAAAATCCTCCAAAAGAGGCAAAAGTAGAGCAGATTTAAAAAGAGAAGATGAACAGAAGTTAAAGCCGTATCAGGCTGAACTTATAAAACTGCAAAAACATTTAGAAGATAGTCAGCAGAAGATGATTATCCTTTTTGAAGGGCGTGATGCAGCTGGAAAGGGTGGTACTATCAGAAGGGTCACTCGTTATATGGATGAGAAGCACTACAGAGTTGTAGCACTTGGTAAGCCGACAGAAGAGCAGAAAACGCAATGGTTTTATCAAAAATACATCCAACATTTTCCTCGTGCAGGAGAGATAGTACTTTTTGATAGAAGCTGGTACAACAGAGCTATGGTAGAACAAGTTTTTGGGTTTTGTACTTCGCGTGAGTATGATGACTTTATGAAAGGTGTCAAAGGCTTTGAGAATGACTTGGTGCGTCAGGGAATTATTTTGGTGAAGCTATACTACAGTGTTACAAAAGATGAGCAGGCAGCAAGATTTGAGAGACGAAAAAATGACCCTCTTAGACAGTGGAAACTGAGCGAGATCGATATGCAAGCTCAAGAGAGATGGGATGATTTTACAACAACGAAATATAATATGATTAAAAATACACACTCTCACAGTGCACCGTGGACAGTTGTGCGCTCTAAAAACAAACAAAAAGCGAGACTTGAATCACTCAAAGTAATTCTAAACGCAGTGGACTATGAGGGAAGAGATGAGGGATTAAACTATGCCCTAGACCCTGATATAGTTATCTCAGGTGCAAGAGAGATAGAGATTATGGATGCGCAGATTACAAGTACTGGTAAGTTTATAGGTTAATAATAAGGAGAAAAAATGGGCGAAAATAGAAGTATAATTAATGATGAGTTTAAAGATAAAGAGGAGATAGATACTGCAAAAAGTAAAAAGCATAAATCTAAAAACTTTCAAAGAGAAAGAGAGAGTATGAAGAAAAAAGGGGAAAAAGTCCAGATTTGGGTGAAGCAAGAGACGCTTGATTATGAAAAAGAGCTGACCCTTTTACAAGTAGAACTTTTAAAACTGCAAAATCATGTAAAAGATAAAGGTTTGAAAATCTTGATGATTTTTGAAGGACGTGATGCAGCAGGTAAGGGTGGTACGATTAAAAGAATCACAGAACACCTAAATCCAAGGGGTGCAAGAGTTGTTGCTCTTGAAAAGCCTAGTGATAAAGAGGCGTCTCAGTGGTACTTTCAAAGATATGTAAAACATCTTCCCGGGGCTGGAGAGATTGTGCTCTTTGACAGATCTTGGTATAACCGCTCTATGGTTGAGCCAGTTATGGGTTTTTGTTCTGAAAGACAACATCACAAGTTCTTAAAAGATGCTCCAGAGTTTGAGAAGATGATAGTGGATGAGGATATCAAGATATTTAAGTTCTATTTCTCAGTATCTAAAGATGAGCAAGCAAAGAGATTTAAGGCCAGAGAAACAGATCCTCTTAAACAGTATAAGCTCTCACCAGTGGACAAAGAGTCTCAAAGACTTTGGAATGAATACTCACTAGCGAAGTTTATGATGCTTAGTGCTACACATACTGAGACTGCCCCTTGGACGATTGTAAAGAGTGACAATAAGAAAAAAGCTAGGATAAACTGTATCAAGCATATTTTAAACTTTGTGGATTATCCAGAAAAAATCAAAAAAAGTAAAATCAAAGTTGATTGTGATGTGATTGTATATGGCCGTGATGAAGCTATATCGATGGAAAAACAGTTTAAATTTTCGTTAAAAGATTAGTTATTACTTGTTTGAAATCATGGAAATTTTTGTGATATGAAGATATAATGTCATAAAATTTCCACACTAGGTAAATATTTATGTCTGTAGCAAAATACCCTGATATATTTGATGAATTAAAAGCTGAGGTTCGTGCAGCTGGACTACTTGAGCGTATTCCAGTTAGAGGTACTTTAGAGATGATAGCAATTATTGTCTCAATGATGATTGTCTATCTCATAGTTTTCAACTGGGAGATAATGTCTCCACCAGCTTGGGCACCCTTTGCACTGGGTCTCTTTATGACTGTAATCTTTACGCGTGCAGTATTTGTATCTCATGATGTTTTACATACACAGTATTTTAAAAATAAAGCGCTCTCTTTTAAAGTTAGTTATCCATTTGCAGCGATAATCCTTAGTAACTCATCATCATGGTGGGATTTCAAACACAATATTAATCATCATACTTGGTGTAATGTGCCTGAAAAAGATGAGGATATTTTAGCTATGGATGGTGCGTTTGCTCCTAATTATAGAGGGAATCAAACTTGGCTTAGAAACAGTAAATACCTTGTTTTTTGGGGCTCTATGTTCTTTATGTACGCTGCGTTTATTGTTCAATCATACAATTTTGCTATTAAAAGAAAAAAGTGGTCAGAACTCTTTATGATGCTTCTTCACTGGCCTATAATTTGGGGACCAGTTTTTTATTTCTTATCATTTTCAGAAGCTATAACTGTTTTCTTGGTACTAAACTTCACTCTCTCCCCATGGTTGGCATTTGGTTTTATTACAAATCATTTAGGGTGCGAAGTGTTTGAGAAAGATGAGAGTGAAGATTTAACTTGGATGGAGCTACAGATGAGGACTTCTCGTTCACTTAGAGGTGGAGCATTTGTTCACTGGTTCTATGGTGGGTTAAATACACAAATAGAACATCATCTCTTTCCAAAAGCACCGCGTTTTAACCTTTTGAAGATTCAAAAGATGACAAGAGACTTTGCTAAAAAACATCATATAAAGTATTTTGAAACTACGCCAGTTGAAGCGTATGTTCAGATAAATAGTGTGTTAAAAGAGTATTAGAAGTGTAGAAGAGATAGAGGAGTTAAATCCCCTCTATTCTCAGTAGTTTAGTCTTTCCAACCATCAAATCAACAGTCATTAAAATTCTTTTAAATACAGACTCCTGTCTATACTCTAAGTTGTGTTTCTTACAGATGTCTTTTACAATAGGTTGCATTTTTTGATAGAAACTGTGTGGCATATCTGGGAAAAGATGATGCTCTATTTGGTAGTTTAGAAAACCGTGTCCAAAGTCGATAAGGTCTGAACCTGTATTGTAGTTAACACTTCCCATAATCTGTCTCAGGTAGTACTCACCCTGCGTTTTATGAGGTGTTGAGAACTGATAAATATCTTCAGCAGAGTGATTTGGAACTATCACTAAAAATGAGTGAAGATTAGCAAATATCTCCGCCAAAACTATGAAACCAAAGGCAGCAATAACAGCACTCCAGCCAAGAGGTAAAAGTAGCAGTGGTAAAAACACAAACTGAAAGAGTCCGTAAGGTAGGATGTAGTGCTTCCATAGCTCTCGTCCATTCTCTGTAAATGGAGAGAATTCAAATGAAGCTGCTCTTGGATCATTCATTCTTTTATTTGCTTTGTTGTCAAGGATTCTCAGAGTGTTAGGAGCATAGTAAGCTATTTTCCACATTCCTGCAAAGATGTAAACAACTGCATATTTAAAAAACATAGGTACTTTTGCATTGTGTAACCACTCTAGGTTTTTCTCTACATTATCAGGGTCATCCAACTCGCCTAAGTGGTAATGGTGCATTATGTTATGCTCAAATGCCCAAGCATCAGGTTTAATCCAATCTAGCCAGTCAAACCATCTTCTATTTCCGACAGCGAAGCCTTTTTTTGTGTATCGTAAAGGAATGTCTGGAACCTTATCATATGCACCGTGGAGAATAGGGTGAGTTACATTTGCCCATCTTGCGACATTTCCAACACCGATAAGAACGGCACCGAAAATCGCAACTGTCCAGTAGATAAACGCAGAGAGACCAAAGTTAGTTGAGTCTAAAAATATCATTGTAAAAATTAGGAAAAAACCACTTAAAGTTGCACCTCTTCCCCATCTCTCAAGCTTGAGCAGATGTTGAAAGTCCTCTTGAGTTCTTCCTCCAATTGTCTCCTTGATTGCATCGATATCTTTTTCTAACTGCGTTTGATCTACATCTCTATAATCTGCATACACATGTGCCATTGAATAACCTTATTATAATATTAAGTTGGAATTATAGGTAAACTAGCCTAATAAGTGGCTGATTTATATCAATAAATAGAGCTTAGTTTTTCTTCTTAATATAATATAAACAGCATTTTGGATAGAATGGCGATAATTTATAAAGTAGAATATTGGAGAATTAATGGACGCAGCCAAATATATTTGGATGAATGGAGAGTTTGTAGCTTGGGATGATGCTAAAATACATGTACTCTCTCACACTCTGCACTATGGAAATGGTGTAATAGAGGGGACTAAAGCGTATAAAACTGAAAAAGGTTATGCAATCTTTCGTCTTAATGAGCATACTGCAAGATTAAAAGAGTCTGCTAAAATGACGCTTATTGATATTCCTTACTCTGTTGAGGAGATGAATCAGGCTCAGATTGACTTGATAAAAAAGAATGAATTTACGGGAGACAATGTATATCTGCGTCCTTTCGCGTTTTTAGGTTACGGTGTTATGGGAGTTTATCATAAAGATGCTCCTGTTGAGACTGTTATGTCTGCATGGGAGTGGGGTGCTTATCTTGGTGAAGAGGGATTACAAAAAGGAATCAAGTTAAAAATTGCTTCTATGACAAGAGCGGCAAACACTTCAAACATGGGTAAAGCAAAAGCAACAGCAAACTATCTAAACTCTCAAATGGCAAAGTATGAAGCTATTGATTGTGGTTATGATGAAGCACTTCTTTTAGATGACCAAGGTTACGTGGCTGAAGCTAGTGGCGCATGTTTTTTCATGGTAAAAAATGGAGAGTTAATCACTCCTCCAAATGATAACTCTTTAGCTTCTATTACTCAAAAAATGGTTATAGAGATGGCGGAAGATTTTGGCATAAAAGTTACTCGTCGTCGCATTACTCGTGAAGAGGTTTATGTGGCAGATGAAGCATTTTTAACTGGAACAGCTGCTGAGATTACTCCAGTTGCAGTAGTTGATGCAAGAGAGATTGGTTGTGGCTCACGTGGTGAGATGACAGAGAAAATTCAGAGTACTTACTTTGATATTGTATTTGGTAGAAATGCTAAGTATGAGCACTATTTAACTTATATAGATTAAGAACTTGTTCCCATACTCTGTGTGGGAACTAGACTGAACAAACAAGGAAAAAAAATGAAGGATAACTTACTAATGGCATCAGATATGAATGATTACTTTAACAAAAAAAAGAGCGAAGGCGGTGGACCTAAAAAATCTAGCGGTGGCTCAGGCGGCGGTAACGGTGGAGGACCAAAAGGTCCTCAAATGCCAAATATAGATCTGAACTTTGGTGGTGGAAAAGCTGGTTTAGTTTATTTTCTTATAGCAATTGTGCTCATGTTAGTTTTAGCAAAACCATTTACAATCATCGAAGAGGGTCAACGTGGTATTTTAAGTACAAACGGTAAGTACCAAGATCAAGCACTTCTTCCAGGTCTGCATTTTATCATTCCTGTGATTCAAAAGGTTTATGTTGTTGATACTAAAGTTCGTATTATTAACTACGCTTCACGTATAGAAGCAAATGTTGGAAACGCAGGTATCGGTTCAAAACCGGCTATTACAGTTTTAGATAAACGCGGTCTTCCTGTAACGATTGAGCTTACGGTTCAGTACAGACTTAACTCTCAGTTTGCAGCACAGACTATCTCTAACTGGGGCTTCTCTTGGGAAGATAAAATCATCAACCCTGTTGTGAGAGATGTTGTTCGTAATGTTGTTGGTAAGTATGATGCTGAATCACTTCCACAGTTAAGAAATAAAATAGCAGCAGAGATTGATAAAGCAGTAAGAGAAAATGTAGCCAATCTTCAAAATTCTCCAGCAGATTTACAGTCAGTACAGTTACGTGAAATTGGTCTTCCACAAAAAGTAAAAGAACAAATTGAGCGTGTTCAAGTTGCCAAGCAAGAAGTACAACGTGCAGAACAAGAAGTTCAAAAAGCAAAACAAGATGCATTTAAACGTGCAGAAGAGGCTCGTGGTGTTGCTGAAAAAGCTAGAATTGAGGCACAGGGTGTTGCTGACGCAGTTACTATTGAAGCAGATGCACAAGCAAAAGCAAATATCTTAATTGCTAAATCTTT
>JAYEMB010000088.1:0-3530 GCA_034717855.1 Campylobacterota bacterium | reverse complement strand
CAAGAGCTATTTATGACAGATATCGCCAAGCGTGCGGATATCGTAGTGGGTGTGAAATCAGCTTATGAGAAGACAGGTATCTATATAAACGCAATGAGAAAAGTGCATCTCTCAACTCCACTTGTAAAATCTGACCTGCCAGATGACTGGGAAGTTATCAAACTTCTTGATGAGAAGATGGGTGGAGGTTATGATTTTAACAGCTCTGAAGATATCTGGGAAGATGTAAGAAAAACTGCTACAAATAGATTTACTGGTGCATCATATAAAGTTCTTCGTGAAAATGAAAAGAAAGGAATCTCATGGCCAATTACTGAAGATGGAAAGGGTACGGCAGTTCTTCACAGAGAAGACTTTAGAACAAAAGATGGCATCGGTGCATTTAGATACCATGGCTACAAACTCTCTGGAATGATTGAAGAGAGTATTAAAGGTAAAGTTCAAGGCTACCACCTAACAACTGGTAGAATCATGGCACACTATAACAACTCTGCTCAGACAAAATATACTGAGAAGTTGATGAAACGCCATAAAGAGGATATTTTACTGGTTCATGAAGATGATAAAGCGGACTTTACAAGTGAAAAAGTAATCCTTAAAACTGAGTATGGTCAAACAAACCCTTTAAGAGTGAAGTTTACAAACAAAGTACGTCCAAAAACACTCTATACAACTTTTCATCATGCTGATTCAAACCTGAATTTTATTTTTGGTGATAAGAGTGATGAGCTGATTATGACAGCTGCGTTTAAATCACTACAAGTAGAAGTTGTCTGCGCGTAGATGAGTAGGGCCAAAGGAAACGCAGCAGAAGATAAGGCTTGCGATTTTCTTGTCAACCACGGTTTTAATGTTCTAGAGAGAAATTTCTATTCGCGTTTTGGCGAGATAGATATTATCGCCACAAAAGATGAAGTTCTCCACTTCGTCGAGGTAAAAAGTGGGCTTGATTATGAGTCTGCTGTCCAAAATATAACCCCAACAAAACTCTCACGCTTAATCAGGACTGGTGATGTCTATCTCAAGAAAAATGCTATTACTATCTCTTATGAGTATGATGCTATTATAGTGACTCCAAAAAAAATTGAACATATTGAGAATATAACATTATGAAAACTTTACTCCTACTTCTTTTAACAAACGCTCTCTTTGCTCATGGAATTTCAGAGTCAGACATACAAGCGATGCTAAATGGTGGAAACCTTCAGTACATCTGGCTTGGTGCAACTCATATGCTTACTGGCTACGATCATCTGCTTTTTTTACTTGGTGTGATATTTTTTCTTACTTCTACTCGAGATATCATTAAGTTTGTGACAATATTTACCTTAGGGCACAGTATTACGCTTATCTTTGCTACTTTTATGGGTGTCACGATGAATTACTACCTGATTGATGCAGTAATTGCTCTGAGTGTTATATATAAAGCCTTTGATAATAATGGAAGATTTCAAAGTTATCTAGGTGTAAAATCCCCTGACTTACTGATGATGGTTTTTATCTTTGGACTTATTCATGGATTTGGACTCTCAACAAGACTTCAGCAGTTACCTCTTGGTGAGCAAAATATGGATATGTTGATGAGGGTTATCTCGTTTAATATAGGTGTTGAACTTGGGCAGATAAGTGCTTTAGTAGTGATGCTTGTAGTTCTCTCACAGTGGAGAAAATTAGCGTCCTTTCAGAGATGGAGCAGAGTCACAAATGATATGCTGATGCTTGCAGGTTTTATGCTCTTTTTGATGCAACTCCACGGTTACTTACATACGGTAAATGAAGAGGAATTTGGTTTTAATCGAGATGAGCATTATCACATTCATCAGGATATGAAAGAGCAAGAAGAGATAGAATATAAACATGACACTCTATAAAAAAGGAAAAAAGTAATGAAGTTGATAAAGATATTTATAATGGCAATCTTATTGACATGTAGCTTTACATCGTTAAACGCACATGGAACGCATAAACATGCTGAGAAAAAGGCAGGAGTTACTGAGACTGTTGCAAATGATATAGCAAAGGTATATCTTAAGAAGCTCATAAAAGAGGCTAAAGTTGAGAGTAGTTGGTCTAAAAGCTCTATAATTAACTCAGAAAAAAAGATGTTTCATAAACATAAAGAGTGGGTTGTCAGTTTTGGAAATGACTCTATGAAAGATGTAGAAAAAAAGATACTCTATATATTTGTCGGTATGGATGCAAAAGTGACAGGAGCAAACTATACAGGTAATTAAAATGTTATAATTTCATCAATATAAAGAACAGGGAAATTTTATGAATGCTATGATTTATTTTGGCTCAAACGCAGCTACAAAAGATAACTTAAGTGAGAGAAAAAGTCCATATAGTGGTGATGTAGTATCTACTGCTCCTATCTGTGATGAAGATGATACAAACAGGGCTTTAAAGATTGCGCAAAACGCAACTAAAGCGGCTAAAGCATCAACTCTCTCTCAAAGATGTAACTGGCTTTTAGATGTTGCTTCAAAATTAAAAGAAAACAAAGAAGATATCGCTCAAACTATTACTGATGAGGTTGGAAAGCCTATTGCGTTTGCAAGAGTAGAAGTAGAGAGATGTATCGAAACTGTAACTCTCTCTGCTGAGACTATGAGAACTATGCATGGCGAGACTATCAACACAGACGCGATGCCAAGTGGTAAAAAAACTACTGCGTTTTTTACACGTGAGCCGGCAGGGGTTATCGCGGCTATCACTCCTTTTAACTTTCCTCTTAATCTTGTAGCACACAAACTTGCACCTGCACTTGTTGCTGGAAACGCAGTAGTACTCAAGCCAACTCCAGAAGCACCACTTACTGCTTATAAGTTCGCAAAACTATTTATAGAGAGTGAGTTTGCTGTAAAAGATGCGCTGAGTGTAGTCTATGGTGATGCTGAGGTTGGAAGTGCTCTCATCACTTCTGATATTCCTCGTGTTATCAGTTTTACGGGTTCAGTTCCTGTTGGAAATATCATTACTAAAAATGCAGGTATCAAAAAAGTATCTTTAGAACTTGGTGGAAACGCAGCTACATTTATTGATAAAAGTGCTGATTTAGACTTAGCAGCTGACAGATGTGCTCTTGGAGCTTTTGTCAACTCTGGTCAGGTTTGTATCTCTTTGCAACGTATCTATGTTGATGCAGATATTTATGATGAGTTTGCAGACAAAATGGCTGAAGCTACAAAAAAACTTGTAGTTGGTTCTCCATATAATGATGATACATTTATGGGACCTCTTATCGATGATGAAGCCGCTGAACGTGCTATGGGTTGGGTTGAGTCTGCGATAGAAGAGGGTGCAAAAGCACTGCTTCCTCCTCACAGAGAGGGTCGAATGTTTAACCCTTGTGTTATGGCAGATGTAAGAGATGATATGGCTATAGTTTGTGAAGAAGTTTTTGCTCCGATAGTTTCTCTTGTCAAAGTTGATGGTTTTGATGATGCGGCTCCTCGTATGAATAACTCTCCTTATGGACTGCAGTTTTCAGTTTTTACAAATGATTTATCTCTTACAAAAAGAGCCAT
>JAYEMB010000087.1:0-14321 GCA_034717855.1 Campylobacterota bacterium | reverse complement strand
TTTCGAGGTTGCTCAGGAGTGGAGAACTCTCTTCCTCGCTCCTATCACAGTGGAGAAAGTGGTGATGCTCTCGCTTGGATAAACCATGTAAACGCAAACTTTATAAACTCTCAAATCTTTACTATCGGTTACTCTCTTGGTGGAAATATGATGCTCAAACTTTTGGGAGAACTTGGAGAGGACTCACCAATAACTGCTGCAATTTCAGTATCAGCTCCAATGCAACTAGATATCTGTGCAGATAGAATGGATAGAGGTTTTTCAAAATTTTATCAATATATCTTACTCAAGGACTTAAACGCAGCTCTAAGAAAAAAGTATAATAAATTTGATATGAATTTGCATATAAGTTTACAACAAAGCGAGATTAAAAAATTAAAAACATTTTGGGAGTTTGATGATGCTTATACGGCACCTATACATGGCTTTGACTCTGCGCAAGACTACTACACCAAGTGCAGTTCAAAACAGTTTTTAAAAGATATAAAAACGCCAACACTAATTATTCACTCTCTCGATGATCCTTTTATGACAAAAGAGATATTGCCACAAGATAATGAAGTCTCAAAATATATTTCATTGGAAGTGTTGAAAAGCGGAGGACATGTAGGTTTTGTTGGAGGGACTCTCTTCAGACCTGATTATTGGCTTGAAAAAAGAGTTAGTGACTATTTTACCTCTTTTTGAACACCTACTTCATCGAAACCATCAGTGCCACGCTCTTTAGCCCACTCACTTGCAGACTCATCAAGAGATTTTACAGTCTCATTTTTTAAATCTGTTGCCGTAAAACCTGTCTCATGTGAGTAAACAATATATATACCTATTCCTAACATCAGTAGAGCTAACTTTTCATTATGATTTTGAAAAAAAGTATATGCTAATGCCGCTAATACCGCCAAGGTAAGATAGTAAAACATTCCATCCATTTTTTATCCTAAATATTTTATAGAGAAGTATAGCATAGTTAAAAGAGAAGTGGGGAAGTTCTACATCCAAGAAAGATGTAGAAACTATAGTAAATTATTTACGAGAGTTACGTTTACGCTCATTTTCTGTTAGGAATCTTTTACGAATACGAACAGCTTTAGGAGTAACTTCTAGAAGCTCATCATCTTCAATCCACTCTAGAGCACGCTCTAGTGACATATCACGTGGTGGAACAAGTTTAATAGCCTCATCAGCTCCACTTGAACGTACATTAGATTGTGCTTTTCCTTTGATAGGGTTAACAACTAAATCATTTTGACGTGAATGCTCACCAATAATCATACCCTCATAAACTTCAGTTTGAACACCAATGAAAAGAACACCACGGTCTTGAATAGAAAATAGTGAAAACGCAAGAGTTGAACCTGGAGTCATAGAGATAAGAGCACCGTATGAACGAGACTCAACAGAACCAGAGAATGGACGGAATTCTAAGAAAGAGTGATTCATAACACCCTCACCTTTTGTGTCCGTTAAGAACTGCCCACGGAATCCGATAAGTGCACGAGCAGGGATTTCAAACTCGATTCTCTGGAAACCTTGACCCATTGGTAACATTGATTTCATCTCAGCTTTTCTTTTACCAAGACGCTCAATAACACCACCGCTTAAATCTTCAGGAACATCGATTACTAAGTGCTCAAATGGCTCACACTTAACACCCTCAATCTCTTTAACGATAACTTCCGGACGAGAGATACTAAACTCAAAATCTTCACGACGCATGTTTTCAGCAAGAACAGTAATCTGAAGCTCACCACGACCTGAAACTTTAAATTTACCCTCACCAACAACCTCAAGCTTCATAGCAACATTTGTTGTCATCTCTGCTTCAAGTCTATCTTTTAGTTTATTAGAAGTTACGTGTTTACCCTCTTGTCCAGCAAGTGGAGAGTCATTTACAGCAAATACAACTGTTAGTGTTGGCTCTTCAACGTGCATAGGATCTAGTGCTACAGGGTTAACAGGATCACAAACAGTATCTCCAACATCAACAGTTTCCATACCAGCAAACGCAACGATATCACCAGCTTCTGCTTGATCTATCTCCATGCGGTTAAGACCATGGAAACCTATTAGTTTAGAGATTTTTCCTTTAACCATCTCACCATCCGCTTTTGCAAGAAGAATGTTGTCGCCTTTTTTTACAGTACCATTGAAAATACGAGAAATACCGATTTTACCTACATAGTTATCATAATCAAGTGTGAATACTTGAGACTGAAGTGGGTTTGCCGCGTCACCTTCTGGCTCTGGAACTTCATTTAAAATTGTCTCAAAGATACACTCGAAATTTCCATCAGGATCACCCATATCAAGCTTAGCTATACCATCACGAGCAGCAGCATAGATAATCGGGAAATCTTGTTGATCATCAGTTGCGTCCATATCTGCGAACAGGTCAAACATCTCATCAACAACTCTGTCACAATCTGCAGAAGGTTTATCGATTTTGTTAATTACAACGATTGGTTTTTTACCAAGTGCTAACATCTTTTTTACAACAAACTTAGTCTGAGGCATAACACCCTCATAAGCATCAACAAGTACTAAAACGCCATCAACCATCTTAAGAACACGCTCAACTTCACCACCGAAGTCAGCGTGACCCGGAGTATCGATAATGTTAATCTTGTGGTCCTTGTAACGAATAGCTGTATTCTTAGAAAGAATCGTAATTCCACGCTCTTTTTCTAAGTCATTAGAGTCCATTGCTCTTTCGTCATGTTGTTCGTGGTCACCAAATGTACCAGACTGTTCTAATAAACCATCTACTAGTGTAGTTTTACCGTGGTCAACGTGCGCGATAACGGCAATGTTTCTAATTTTTTGCATAAGTTTCCTTGTTTAGCTTTTTAATATAGACACATCCGTACCTAATTAAGCTGAGGGTAAATATTTTCGCGATTATACCCAAATAAATATTATATCTATGTGAAAAGTCCGATATACTTTCGTAACTTTAAGAGGATGAGCATATTAACTCCCCTCATATAAAACTCATATTCTCATTAATATGCTATTATATTTTATTACTCAAATAGATAGAGAGATTTTCTTTTATTTATAGAAAAGTGAAATCCAAATTAAAAAGTAAATTATGATTGATTATCCAAACAGATTAAATATTATATTTGATAAATTATTAAATCACTCTATAAAGCCTATCATAATTGGTGGATTTATAAGGGATTCTCTACTAAAAATTGAGAGTAAAGATATAGATATTGAACTTTATGGTATTTCATCATTTACTAAACTTGAAAAGATTTTAGAAGAGTTTGGCAGCGTAAACAGCGTTGGCAAAAGTTTTGGTGTTTGTAAGCTAAGAGTAGATGATCTAGATTTGGATTTCTCTTTTCCAAGAAGAGACTCTAAAATTTCAAAAGGTCACAGAGGATTTAGCATTGAAGTTGACTCTTCTCTTGACTTTAAAAGTGCTACTAGTAGACGTGACTTTTCAATAAACGCAATCGGATACGATGTAGAAGCAAAAAAAATAATGGATCCTTTTAATGGACGTAAAGATTTAGAGAAGAGAGTATTAAGAGCTGTAAATCTCGACACATTTATTGATGACCCTTTAAGAGTATTAAGAGCTGTACAGTTTAGTTCAAGATTTAATCTAAGTATGGATAAAAAACTTTTTAGTACCTGCGCAGAGATGATAAATAACTCACTCTTAAATGAACTACCAAGAGAGAGAATATTTCTAGAGATGAAAAAACTTTTACTTAAATCCTCATCCCCATCTTCGGGTCTTAAACTTTTAAGGGAGCTTGGAGCTTTTAAGTTTTTTGTAGAGTTTCAACACTTAGACAAAGATGACTTTAGCTCTACTTTAAAAGCTATAAATAAGATGAGCTCTTTAAAAGGTACAGATGAAAAAACAAACATAGTTTTAATGTTAGCCACACTATGTTATAAATTGCCTATAAAGAGTTGTGAGACCTTTTTACTCTCTCTTACTACAGAGAGTAGTTTAATCAATAGAGTTTTATCTCTAATAAAACATAAAAATACCTTCAATATAGATGCGTTTAAAGACTACGATATCTATCTACTAGCTACAAAGCTTATAATAGATGATTTTGTACTCTTTTACTTGGCAAGCACAGATATTAAAGAGAAAATAGAGAGTATCCTAAAACTAAAAAAGAGGGCTAAAGAGTTAAATGTGTTAAACACTGAAGCAGTGGCACTACTTCAAGGAAGAGATATTTTAAAATTTGGAGTAAAACCATCAAAAGAGTTCTCTAAAATTTTAGACAGAGCCTATAGAGCTCAAATAAATAGCGAGTTTAAGACAAAAAAAGAGGCTCTTGTTTGGTTAAAAAAAGAGTTAGCTCCCTAAAACATTCGTTTTTCTGTTTAACTCTGAGTGCCTATTCACACCCTCTATCGCTAAACTTATCGCATCTGTTAATCTTGATGCATATATATCTTTATGCTGAGTATCGTATGCTCGGATTAACTCCTCATAAACTAAAATAAACTCTTGTAATAACTCTACTGTTTCTGCTTTTACGTGCATATTTTTACAGATAAGAATAACTAAATCGAAGCCTTTTTTCTTTTTTGAATCCATATCATCTGTTTGCAGATAGCGTTTAGAACTCTCTATATCAATATGTGTGAGTTTTTTTAAAACCTCTACAATACCATCTTCAGATATAGCTAAATCAGTCACTCTGTTATTCACATAAAATCTCATTTCACTTAAATTCATTTTGGAAACTCTAGCAACTATTTGAGTAACATCATTTTTACTATCACTTTTCTTGTTTTTGCCTAATAAATTTCCAAACATCTCTTTAACCTCTACTCATCTTTGTACTATCAATCTCTATAACTGTGTGCACATTACCACGAGGTTTAAAATCAGCTATGAGCTTTAAATTTTTTGGCTTGATTCTTTCCCAAATAACATCATAGATCTCATTTGCAGAGTTTTCATGACTAATATATCTAAACATAAATGAGTTTATGTAGAGTTTTATAGCTTTTAATTCAACTACAAACTTGTCAGGTGTGTACTCTATATATATAGTTGCAAAATCAGGATAGCCACTTCTTGGACATAGTCCCATAAACTCCGGCAGTGTAACCTTTATAAGATAATCTTTTTCATGTTCATTTGGCCAAATTTCTAAATCTTTTTGAACATCAAACTCTCTAATCTCTTTTTCACCATATTTCATCTCTGTCTCCTTTTAGTTACTGAGTAACTGCTTTTAAGTCTGCTAAATATTTACCTTGAATAAAGTCTATATTCATCTTTTTAGCTATCTCGTAGGACTCTTTATCTTCGATATTTTTTATCCAAGTCTTAATACCCTTCTCTTGCGCCATACTATTAAATCCACCGATTATACTATGGTTTTTTTCATCTTTTATCTCTTTTGAGTAGTATGGGTCAAACCTTACAATATCTATATCTAGCTCTCTTAAATATAAAAAACTTGTCTGGATTGAACCGAGTCTATCAATGGCTATAAAAACACCGAGTGCTCTTAGTGAGTTTAATATAGAGTTATATCTGCTAATATGTGAATAGTACTCTTGTTCACTCAGTATAAACACTATATGTCTTCTCACAATGTTATTCTCTTTTAAAAGCTCTTTAGCGTGAGATAAAAAGTTCTCATTTCTTATAGAAGTCGGGGATATATTAATAGCATATATATCACTGCTGTTAAGTGTAGAATTAACTATAGCATGTTCTAAAACCATAAGATCAAACGCAACAGAAAGACCTAGTTTATTGATTACCTTCATATACCTTTTTGGATAAAGTAGCTTTTCATTAGCGATTTTTAGCTTAACAAAATACTCTTTGTAAAGCACATCTTTATCTTCATAGATATCTTGAGTTGATACCATCATACTTTTTTCATTGATTGCGTTTATTATATATGACTCTAACTCATTTGGATCTATATCCTCTTCAGAGTATTGAAACTTGTTTTTTTTGTTTTTTTCTTGTAGTTCAAAAAGGTTTTCAACCATATAGTTTAACCCACTAGAGTAGTTTGTATCTGTAATTGCACCAGATATTTTAACCTCTATATTGTCAATATTTAACTCATTAGACCTAAGACATAGTAGCTCTAGCGTCGTAGTATATTTCTCTTTTTTTCCCTCTAAACCTAGTATAAAATCCCCGCCTTTAATATGACCCAAGGGAAAATTATTTATCTTCTCTTTCTTTAAATATTTTCCTATCCATTTAGCAACTTCAAAGAGTGTTCTATCACCATTTTTAATACTATATAAACTATTAATATCATGAAGATTATCTATACTTATTAGGATTAAAGTGTACTCTTTTTTATCTTTTATCTCTTTTTTCAGATAGCTGTAAAGATATTCACGTGTAAATGTTTTAGTAACATCGTCGGTAATTTTTACATTAAACCCACTATAGATTATATAAAAAATAAAATAGATACTAAAAGCTAGAAGTAGAATTGACTCGAAGTAAAAAGATAAAGAGAGAGTCTCTTGAGTTGAAATAAGAGTCTCCAAAACTAATGCAAGAACAAGAGCAAAGATTGGAAGACCTATTCTAAGTGCTAACCTAAAACGGTACTCTCTCTCTTTAGTCTGTGGAAGTAACATCGGGGCTCTTAAACGTCTAGGTGTTTAACATCTTTTGCATGTGTTTCGATGTAGTTACGACGTGGTTCAACCTCATCACCCATAAATAGAGTAAAGGCTTCAGAAGCAACTTCAGCATCTTCTATAGTTACTTGAAGAAGTACACGGTTTTCAGGAGTCATTGTAGTCTCCCAGAGCTGGTCAGGGTTCATCTCACCAAGACCTTTGTAACGTTGGATATAAGCACCTTTTTTAGCATACTCTTTAACACTCTCAAGTGTTTGGAGAATATCACTCTCAAAATTTAAATCCCACTCTTGTATCTTTTTGAAAACGTAGTTAGCTTCTGTAAAATGAGGTGCTGTAAAGAGTTCATCATTTATAAGAAGCTCTTCCATTCCACCTTTTGTCTGTACAAAGATATGAATCTCATTTGTCTCTGCGTTTATAGTTTTTGTAAGGATATTGTTATTTATAGAAGTTAAGAACTCTTCAACTTTAACAAATAGCTCATCTGCACCAAGAGATACTAAATCTGGATTCTCAATAAAGTGACGAATCAAATCAACAAGTGCATATCTTCTATCAAGTGCTTCAAGGCTTCCCGCATAATGATCTACCATCTTAAAAAACGCAACTAAATCATTGTGTCCAACGCTCTCTATCTCTAAAGACTCAACACCATTATCGATTAAGAAATCATTCATCTGACGATCATCTTTAAAGTAAATCTCTTTTTTACCTTTTTTATAACGATAGAGTGGTGGTTGCGCTAGGTAAAGATACCCTTTTTCAACTACACTGCGGAAATGTCTAAAAAAGAAAGTAAGAAGAAGTGTTTGAATGTGAGATCCATCAACATCGGCATCGGTCATGATTACGATTTTATGATAACGAAGTTTCTCTTCGTTGTACTCTTCACCAATACCGCAACCCATCGCTGTAATCATATTTGTGATTTCATCTGATTTTAATATCTTCTCTAAACGCGCTTTTTCAACATTTAAAATCTTACCCTTAAGTGGTAAAATCGCCTGAAAAACTCTATCACGACCCATTTTAGCTGAACCGCCTGCAGAGTCCCCTTCCACCAGGTATAGTTCACAGATAGAAGCATCTTTAGATTGACAATCAGCTAACTTACCAGGAAGTGTTCCAACTGACATGTTATCTTTTCTACGAGTTAACTCACGAGCTTTTTTCGCAGCTTCACGACCACGAGCAGCCATAAGTGCTTTAGAAACAATAGCTTTTGCTTGAATAGGATTCTCTTCAAAATATTTTGAAAGAAGTTCATAGGTCTGTTTTTGAACCAGTGGTCTTACATAAGTATTTCCAAGTTTTCCTTTTGTCTGACCCTCAAACTGAGGCTCTGGAACACGTGCTGAAACTATTGCAATAAGTCCCTCTTTTACATCATCACCAGAGATTTTTACATCTTTCTCTTTTGCTGCACCATTTTTAGAGTTATAGCTCGATACAACACGAGTTAGACCAGCTCTAAAACCAGCTTCGTGTGTACCACCGTTTGGAGTTCTAATGTTATTTACAAAAGATGAAAGTTTTTCATCATAAGCGTCATTATACATAAGTGCTATATCAAACTCTATATCTTCTATTTTTGCAGAAAATGAGTAAACATCAGCAACTAAAGTCTTTTTATTCATGTCTGAGACATACTGAGCGATACCACCCTCAAAGTGATACTCCTCTTTTGTGTCTGTTCTCTCATCAATAAATTTGATAGTGATAAATGGATTCAGATATGCTAGTTCTTTAAATCGTTTTGCTAAATACTCATACTCAAATGTAATAGTCTCAGTAAAGATAGATGGGTCTGCCGCAAACTCAATAGTAGTACCAGTTTTACGTGTTTTTCCTGTTACTGCAAGTGCTTCTTGAGGAATACCCTCTTTAAATGTCTGCTCATGTATCTCTCCACCTCTGTGAATAGTCATCTTCAGATCACCAGAGAGTGCATTTACAACAGAGACACCAACACCATGAAGACCACCAGAGACTTTATAAGTATCTTTATCAAACTTACCACCGGCATGAAGAACTGTTAAAACAACCGTAGCAGCTGACATTCCCTCTGTAGGGTGCATATCAGTAGGAATACCACGACCGTTATCCGTAACCTTACAAGTTCCCTCTTTTGTAAGTGTAACAGTAATAGTATCACAGTGACCAGCCATAGCCTCATCGATAGAGTTGTCAATTACTTCGTAAACTAAGTGGTGAAGACCACGATGTCCAGTATCACCAATATACATACCAGGACGTTTTCTAACAGCTTCTAATCCCTTAAGGACTTTAATATTACTAGCACCGTAATTTTCCATTAACATCTCCATACAGCCATTTTTGGCATAATTGAAGATATTCTATCCAAAATATGCTAATAAAAAGTTTTACTTAAGTAATTTTTTTATGCTCTATTTAAAATTATATGTCAGTATTAAAAACCCATACCCTTTATAATCTTTGTAATCACCTCTTTGGACATAATCTTTTGTATAGTAATTATGCTGATAATCTACAGAAAAACTTTTGTATCTTGCTGTTACTCCAGCGCTCATATAGGCATTAAAATAGTTTCTATCAACTTCATACCAATCATCTAAAAATATATCTTTTGCTACTGCGTTTGAGCCTAGAGAAAGATTAAAAACGAGACTCCATTTTGACAAGTCATTCACTATAGCTTTTGACTCTGTTGGAAGTGATGAGTAGCTCCCCTCATTCATAGAGTTTGTCCCAAAATCTTTTGGAATATTAAAGCCTACTCTATATTGAGCCCCAACTGATGCTTTGATTGAAGCATTTCCTAAATTCATACCGGCATAAGGAATTAAAACTGTTTGCATATCAGATATATTTTCTAGTTCAAAACGCCATTTATGCATATAATTCAACTGAACTATAAATTCATCTTCTAATTGATGAGACCAACCAGCTGCATCACGAGCATCAATACTCTTATGAAAAAGAGCTTGCAAATCTTCCATACCAGATGATGAACCTATCACTCCAGCTTGTAGTGTAAGTGAATCTAAATCAGTTTTTGTACTCTGATGCAATCCTATTTCAAAGTAAGAGTAACCAGCATATGGTCTGTCATCTTTAATCAACTCTGCTTGATCTAAGTCGTATGGAGTAAACATCTGATTCGCATAAGAAAAAGATATAAAATTATTGGTTTTATCTAAAGAGATAAATGGTATATTTAAGAGGCTATCTTTCGTATCTCCTCTATAAAAAAGCAGAGAAATTTTAGCCCCATGAGTATAGCCTATATCTGTGTAAACATTAGAGTCATTCTCCATACTATAACTAAATGATTCTAATTCAAACAGCTCTTCTTCTGCGTTTAAAAAACTTATAAGTAGTAGAAATAGTATTAATTTTTTTATAACTCTCTCCTCTTTTAAAACTCTAGATTAATTAAAACTCCATAATTAAAGTTACTAAACTGATATGGCTTGTTAAGTGAAACATTATACTGTTCTTGCATTATCATTCTATTTTCTTGATATGTTTCAAACTTCATTGTTACACTAATATTTAACCAATCACTCAAACCCTCTGCTGCTCTACCCATAGGATTTAAAAAGAAATAACTAACATTTCCTAAAGACGAAGAACCCCAAATTAAGCCACCATTTTTATCAAGTTCTTGCTCAAGATAGAACATATACTCACCCATTAATGCACCGACTATAGGTGTAGAGATTAAATCTTGAATCGATGGTATTTCAGCAAAAGCTTCATAACCACACTCCCAGACAAATGATGACATGACAAGAGAGAACATAAAAGATTCAAAGGGATCAAAACCATCATTTCTAGCCATAGAGTAGTATATAGCGCCTGAAACTGGATGACCAATATAATTTATTGCAAACTCATCCTCATCTATTACAGGACCATCTGAGATATTATCTCTCCATTTTTGACCTAAATCATCACCATTAGCTTGTTCAGGATCCCATTTTGTGACTGACTCAGGAAGTAAGTACAATATTCCTATTGTACTTATCATAAAACCTTGCAGATAGAGAGTATCTTCCAATATTTTTTTTTCTGATTGTGTTAGATTATCATTAACATTGATATTATTGGGAACATAATCTCTATATAAATCATCATCTAAAGATATATATTTTTGTGTTAAGAGTTCATTCATTTTATATTCATGAATTTTTTGAGAGAGTGAATCTTTATCATCAAAATATCTATCAATATTACTATTTAAATTTGCAAATGCAAAAGTTTTAAAAATAACTAAAAGTAGAAAGAGTTTGATGATATACTTTCTTATATGACGATTGGCATTACAACTGTTTTAAAGTTCTCATCACTTAATATAAAAGGCAAATTACCTTCATTAAGTCCTATATTAAACTCTGAGCTATTTATAGAGTTTAAAAAGTCTAAGAGATATCTTGAATTAATTGCTATTGAGAATGGCTCAGAAAAACCTGTTGTGTGTGAAATCTCTGTTTTTGCTTCAATATTATCATCACTGAGTGATTCAAAAGTAATAATATCATTTAAAAAAGTAATTTTTACATCTGTTGAGATAGTAGTTATCTGTTTTATAGAGTCAATCATTATAGCTTTAGGTAGTAGTAAACTATTTGCTACCTCTTTAGGAATAATACGTGAATATTCAGGAAACTTCCCATTTATAAGTTTTGTAAAAAATGTATATTGTTCTGAATGAATTATTAGATTTGTCTCATCGTAATATAGTTCTATATCATCAAAGAAAAGTTTTTGAATCTCTATTATTGCTTTTTTAGGAATGATAATTGATAACTCATTAGCACTTTCGTTGTTTACATTTACAACTGCTAAACGTCTAGTATCTGTTGATGCAAAGTTTATAGAGTTTTGTTGAATATCAATAAGAGCACCATTTAACTCAAATTTAGGATTATTAGTATCAATAGCTGGTGTAATCTTTTTAAGAGACTCTATTAAAGTATGAGACTCTATAGAGATACGAGCTTTTCCTTCATAAGATGGAAATTCTGGAAATTCATTATGTGAAAATGTTGGTAGTTTAAAATTAGAGTGTGCTTGAGAGATATGAAGAGTACCATTTTTAACTTCAAGATTTATATCACCATCTTTTAATATTCTAACAATGTCTAAAAATTTTTTACCATTTGCTGTGATACTACCATCTTGAGTTATATTTACATTTTGAGTAGTTACTAAAAAACCTATCTCATAATCTGTAGCCTTAAGGGTTAAAGTAGAGTTAGAAGCATTTAGATATACATGAGAAGTAATTTGAGATGTATCTTTTTTTTCTAAGAATGGTCCTGCATGTATCAATATATTTTCAAGTATTGATTTTGACATTGTTATTATCATATGAATTTCCTATATATTTTATATAATTTTAGTATGTAGTAGTAGGGGGTAGTGAATATGTGAATACCACTTAAAAGCCCCTACAGTAAGAGCTCTATAGATGTGATTAATCTATAGAGCTTCTTTCACATCTATTCACTTTTATAATTATATCTTTTTTTTTACCAAATTAGAGAGATAACTATTATGAAGATGTTATTTTATTTGTCAACTCTTCAATTTTTAGTCTGAAATCTTCATCACTCTCTATAAGCTCATTTATTTTTTTGATGGTATGACTGATAGCTGTGTGATCTTTCATACCAAAGTATTGAGCGAGTTGAGGCATAGTATTTTGAGTAAGTTCACGACAGATATAGATAGATATTCTTCTAGCGTACACAATATTTTTACTTCTACCTTTTGAGCGTATTTCACTAGGTTTTATATTTAAATCTTTTGCCACAACCTGTGTAATAGTATCCATAGTAAGATTTTCACGATTCTCTTTCATTTGATCTTTTAAAACTGTTTTAGTAAACTTTAGATCTATATCGACATGCATCAGCTGTGAATAGGCATGTAACTTTGAGAGGATACCTTCTATTTCACGAACATTACTATCTATAACTGTAGCGATGTAATTAACTATATCTTTAGTTAATACTACTTTGTTTATTTCACACTTTTTTTCAATAATAGCTATTTTTGTCTCAAGTTCAGGAGGTTGAATATCTGCAACCAGTCCCCACTCAAAACGGCTCTGCAGACGTTTTTCTAAACCACCTATTTTTTTTGGATGTTTATCAGCAGTTAAAATAATCTGTTTTCCAGCACCTTTTAGAGCTTCAAAAGTGTGAAAAAACTCCTCTTGAATACCCTCTTTACCGCTTAAAAATTGAATATCATCAATAAGCAGAACATCACATTTACGATATTTTTCTTGAAATCTCTCCATAGTTTTATTTCTTACATGACGAATAAAGTCATTTAAAAACTGTTCAACTGTTGTGTATATAACCACTTTGTTTTCATTTTGAAAAACATTACCGGCAGCTTGCATTAAGTGCGTTTTTCCAAGACCAACACCACCATAAATAAAAAGAGGATTGTAAACATTACCTGCGTTTTCACTTACACTTTTTACTGCGGCGTAGGCAAATTGGTTAGAACCACCAATCATAAAGTTGTCAAAGGTGTGTGAAGGGTTTAAAAGGGAGTTAGTAACTTTTTGCTCAACTATTTTTTTAGTTTTTCTTTTGTCAACACTATTTTTAAGAGCAATCTGTACTGTAACCTTTGAGCCATTTTTAACTTCAAAGAGGTGAGCTATTTTTGCGCTGTATTTATTTTTAATCCAATTAATCACAAGAGCATTTTGGGGATAAAATATTGCTAAGTCGCTTGTAGATTTTTTAGCATCATAAACAAGATGCTTAATATATCTCTTGTACTCTACTTCTGTTATCTCTTCTTTGAGTGCTTCTAAAACTTCTTGACCTATATTCACTTGAAACCCTATTTTATAACTTTTTAGTATTTTACATCTGTGAATAACAAAAGATTACTATTCACTTTATACTTTTATATGTGAATAGTACACTCTAAACGCATAAAATAGGATTAAATGAATGTGAATAACTTCATCTTCTTATGTGAATATAGATAGTTTTATGTAGTATAATCTGTTTAGAAAATATTTTAGGAGATATATGATTATATTGGGAATAGATCCAGGAACTAGAAATATGGGATACGCTCTTATCTCTCTAGAAAATGGAAAAATATCTTTAGTTGAAGCCGGTCTTATTAAGATGAAAGCAGAGAATCTACAGTTTCAGATACCTCAGATGGTTGAGGGACTGGAGATGATATTTCAAAAACATAAGATTGATGAAGTTGCTATGGAAGATATCTTTTATGCTCACAACCCTGCTACAACTATAAAGCTAGCTCAATTTCGCGGAGCAATTATGTTAAAACTTCTTCAAGAGCATGGTCAGTTTCATGAGTACACAGCACTTCAAGTTAAAAAAGCACTTACAGGAAAAGCAAAAGCAGCAAAAGAGCAGGTTGCGTTTATGGTAAAAAGACTTTTAAACATTAAAAAAGAGATAAAACCGCTTGATATCTCCGATGCTATGGCCGTGGCAATTACACATTCACAACGTGTAAAATTAAGTGCAAGTAAATAACTCTTAGATATAATTTTCAAAAATTTAGGAAAAACAGTGGAAAAAATTCAAAACGCAACGATAGTAAAAGCAGCAAATATCTATTATGATGGGAAAGTTACAAGTAGAACAGTTGAGTTAGCTGATGGCTCTACACAGTCTCTGGGGATTATGTTACCAGGTGAGTAT
>JAYEMB010000086.1:38671-40606 GCA_034717855.1 Campylobacterota bacterium | reverse complement strand
AAAAGGAATTACTAATGAAAACTCGTTCTGCTTTTACTATGATAGAGTTAGTTTTTGTTATAGTAGTTATGGGAATCATCGGGAAGTTTGGAGTAGAGTTTTTAGCTCAAGCCTACAAAAGCTTTATATATTCCAATGTAAACAATGCTCTTTTATCTAAGAGTGCTTCTGCGGTTGAGTTCATTGGTTCACGTCTTCAGTATCGTATAAAAGATTCTGTTATTGCAAGGAATGGAACTGGAGGGGCAGTAGTTGGATTGGGTAGTGCATCAGGTACAAGTTTTTCAGTTCTGGAGTGGGTGTCGATGGATATAGACGGATATCGAGCTACAACAGCACCAAACTGGAGTGGTATCGCAGATTTAGACCCTGGACAGGCACTAGGCTTGATTGAATCACCTGCTACAAATACAGGCGCAATATCTGCTCTAATTGCTCAACTCTCTGATGACTCAACTAAAAGTGTAAATGATGCTGCTCTTTACTTTATAGGTTCAAACAGTGATGTTCAAACTGGCTATGGATGGAATGGTGCACTGGGAGACCAAACCGGTGCTATGCACCCAATAAACGCAACAGGAACTCCAACTCAATTTACACCAGCTGTTGGTACCTTAACTGGAATAGATGTCTATGAATACTACAAACTAGCTTGGACTGCTTATGCTATAGAGCATAATGGAGATGATTTAATTCTCCACTACGACTACCAACCATGGAATGGAGACTCTATAGCTAATGGTGATTCAAAGACAGCTATTATAATGGAAGATGTAAATACTTTTCAGTTCACAGCTATAGGCGAGATAATTAAAATTCAAGTCTGTACACAGAGTGATATAATCGACGGTGACAATGATGGAACAGGATACTCATTATGCAAAGAAAAAACAATATTTTAATATCCGCTAGAAGCGGTATAGCCATGGTTATGGCTCTGAGTGTTATAGTTATTGTAGCAACGATTATGGCGCTATCTCTGACTTTAACATCAACGACAGCAAAAAAGAGTACAGATCTCTATCTTTATGAGCAATCAGTCCTTCTGTCCAAAAGTGCGACAGAGTATGCACTGCTTCAGATAGCGCAAAACCCTCCCTGTTCAGATGTAAATACTACTTTCACACAAGACAATTTTTACACTATTGATATAGGAGTACAATATATTTATGACTCAGCAGCGCCATGTACAACCAATGATGGAAGCTTATATACAACAATAGCTACACCTGAACAAAATGGTTCAGCTATAATGGATGTAACAGTTAGTGTAGCACCAGATAAAAATGTATCTAGTGAGCCTATTCGCTATTTCAGAAGAACCATACAAAAACTATAACCTATAAAACTCTTCTAAACCTTTTAATGTTATAATCTTCCATAAAATATTAAAAGGTTAAACACTATGAATATCTCTTTAACGGGAAGACATTTAGAACTTACAGACGCTATTAAAGCGCACATGACAACATCTATAGAGACACTTAACAAATTCAATATGGATATTATCTCCGTGAGCGTTGTTGCATCAGCACAAACAAAAAAAGGTAAAGAGCACTCAGTAGTAGAGTTTGTAATAAATCTTGCTCACAAAAACTCTATTATTATCAAGCAGAATGATGATGATCTCTATGCAGCTATAGATTTAGCAATATCAAGAGCTCAAAAAGCTATGCGTCGTATGCACGACAGAGATACAGAGCACCATAAAATTGGACTAAATGAAGCAAAAGCTGAAAATGTAGATGTTAAAGAAGTAACAGAAGCTATGGAAGATGAGATAGTTCCTGTTGAGCTAGATCTTTATAAACCTCGTGAAGTTGAAGATGTTTTAAATGACTTGAAAGATAGCGATAAGATGTTTGAAATATTTTTAGACAATGAAGATAAAACACGTGTTTTATACAAACGCAATGATGGGAAATTTGGGCTTTA
>JAYEMB010000086.1:22708-38571 GCA_034717855.1 Campylobacterota bacterium | reverse complement strand
CATCCTCAGCAATATCCACCCATTTAAACTGAGTTCCACTCTGATGAATTCCTTTTAGTAAGTCACCACTTTTTCTAAATTTTAAATCAAGATTTGCTATATCAAAACCACTTATTGTATTTACAAACTCATCGAGTCTTTGCGACTTTTCCTGATTTGTATAGAGATAACAGTAACCTTTTAAACCTGTGCGACTCACTCGTCCACGAAGCTGGTGAAGAGTTGAAAGTCCTAATCTTTCAGCTCCAACTATAACTACTGAAGTGAGTCTTGGGAGTGAGATTCCCACCTCTACAACAGTTGTCGCTATTAAAATATTTCCATTTTCTCTAAAATCAAGAAGTACCTGTTCTTTGTCTCTATCTTTTCCATGAGTCACATAAACGCCATCAAAATTTTTCTCCCAATACCCTCTAGCTTCTTCTATACTTTGATACTCTAAAATTTCACTCTGCTCTACTAAGGGGTAAACTAAAAGTACTTGATTTCCTTTGCTTATTTCACTTTTTATAGATTTTAGTAGCTCTTGAAAATCACTCTTATGAATAACTTTAGAGTCTATATCTTTTTTAAATGGTGTAGAGGTAATCAAACTTACATCTATATGAGCAGTCTCTATCATAGCTTGTGTTCTTGGGATTGGGGTTGCTGAAAACTGTAAAAAGTGTGGTTTCTTCTCTGCACTGCTTACTAATTTTTCTAACATATTTCTCTGCTGTGTCCCAAAACGATGCTGTTCATCAACCATTACTAAAGAAGCTTGTGGCAGTTCTCTATATAAAAGAGCATGAGTCCCAATAATAAAATCATACTCTGACAAATCAACTTTTTTACTTCTGTTGGTAACTAGTGTAGATTTTAAACCGGGTAGAAACTTAACTGCCTCTTCAAATAACTGATTTGCAAGTATTGTAGTTGGTGCCATAAGGATTGTGCAGTTTTCTCTGTTCATAAACGCAGCTGCTAAAATAACCATAGTTTTACCACTTCCAACATCACCAACGACCATTCGTTTTGCAGCAACATTTTTTGATAAATCAACTTTAATCTCATCGATTGCGTTTATCTGCTCTGTTGTTAACTTAAAAGGCAAAGTATCTGTCCACTTGGCATAATCAGACTCTATAGATTTCAGAGGTTTAAAGTACCTTCTTTTGGCTGAAAGCTGTTTCATATAGGAGAATAGTTCTAAATATTTCAGTGCGTTTATACTTGCTTGACTTAACTCTGCGTTTTTCAAAGTTTCATCACTTGGAAAGTGAAGCTTCAAAACCTCATCTGAAATGCTTTTTTTTAAACCCTCAGCTTCTAAATTTTCTGTTGTTAGACTATTTCGAGTAAAACGCAGCATTACATCTGATCTTAGAGCTGATTTATACTTTGGAGTGATAGCGCCAATAGTTGTGATTTTTCTAGGCATACTCACAGTGCACTGCCCTACTTTACACTCTATAACTCCATAGTAGTAGTCTCTATCTCCAACTTTAAACTGATGCATCATATATGGCTTTGGACGAAACAGAACACCAGTTACAGTGTGTCCAAAGTTATGAGCATAAAAAGTTATTTGGATGGAGTTTGGAGCTCGATAGACTGACTCAACAGTTGCGTCAATGAGTTGCGTTTTATGTGGTACAAGATTCTCATGAAGACGATAATCTTCATAAGAGTGAGGGATTAAAAGAGCAAGTTCACTATAACTACTAATGCCAAGTTTTTTAAACTTTGTCTCTTGCTCTTTTGTTAGTTTCATAACATCCTCTTTAAGTATCGTCATTTTTAAAACTATACTCAAAAAATCTGTTTATTTAAAGTTGTATTGCAATATGCAATATATTTATGCCTTAACTCTCTTTAATCTCTCAGGTTCTTGTTCTTTGTAAAGTTCTGCACACCCTTTTGAGAGTTCACGGATTTTCAACATATAATTTTGACGCTCTGTCTGACTTATCGCTTTTCTCGCATCAAGTACATTAAAAGTATTTGATGCCATCATACATAAATCATAAGCTGGCAGAGGAAGTCCAGCTTCAAGGGTTTTAAGACACTCATCACATTTGGCATTAAAGTCATTAAAGAGCATCTCAACATCTGCAACTTCAAAATTGTACTTAGAGAACTCTATTTCACTCTCTTTATGTACATCTTTGTAGAGAGTTTTTCCATGTTCGTTCTCATTCCAAACTATGTCAAAAATATTATCGACACCTTGAAGGTACATCGCAAGTCTCTCTGTTCCATAAGTTATCTCAACAGCTACAGGATTACACTCAATCCCTCCAACTTGTTGAAAGTATGTAAACTGAGTCACTTCCATACCATTTAACCAAACTTCCCAACCAAGTCCCCACGCTCCAAGAGTTGGTGACTCCCAGTTATCTTCAACAAAACGGATATCGTGTTGTGAAACATCAAGACCAAGATACTCTAAAGATTTTAGATAAAGTTCTTGAATATTATCTGGAGATGGTTTGATAAGTGCTTGAAACTGATAGTATGAGCCGAGTCTATTTGGGTTTTCTCCATAACGACCATCCGTTGGACGACGTGAGGGTGCAACATAAGCAGTTGCCCAAGGAGTAGAGTCTAGAGAACGAAGAAAGGTAGCAGGGTGAAAAGTCCCTGCTCCTGCTGGAATGTCGTAAGGCTGTACAATATTACAACCCTGCTTCATCCAAAATTCTTGTAGTTTGAGTAACATCTCGCTAAAAGTTATCATAAGTTGCCTCTTTTTAAAATTTTGTAATTATATCAAAGCAATACTTATACTTTTAGCTATTTAAATCGTTTTACCAACCTATTCCAATTTGAGCCATGTATCTTCTATCAGCAATATCTACACTTCCTGTTCCGACCTGCTCTTCGTAAGTCGCAAAACTGAGCTTAATTGCAGTAATTTCCATATCAAGACCTGCAGTGTATGCCGCTTGATACATACCAAGATTTAGAGTTGCTGAAAAGTAGCTTGAATCATAAAGACGGGCACTTGCACCTAAACGAACTCTTTTCATGAAATCAGACTCTTCATAGTCTGTATATTTAACATTATCACTATCACTGTAATCATAAATACGCGTTACGTTTGCATTAAATAAATCAACATAATCTATAGCTAAAACCAACTTATCAATATAATCTACTTCCGGAGTAATAGAAGCACCTATATTTACTGTCATTGGCTGACCACCAAAGTTGTCATCCATATCCATACCACCGATATTTAATATACTCAGACCAAACGCAGGATTCCAGTAGTTATCTGAAAAAGGATGGTAGGTAACACCTAAGTCCAGACCAAAGCCTGATGACTCTTGCTCATATTTCTCTTGAAGTTTCTCTCCAATATCCTCATCTTCATCTAAAAGTTCATTTATTCCTAATGAGCCCTCATAAGATAGTTGAGAAATAAATTTCAGACCAACACCAACCTCAACACGACCATATTCAGTCTCATATGGCTTAGCAACTCCTAGTACAATTCCTCCATAGGCTCTTGAAGTGGTAGCTAGTAGCCCACCATCAGGACTTCCATTTGGATGCGTCTGAAAATTTACATCAGAAGCTGCCAAGATACCTACACTCCATGCAAGCATATCGGAATTTTTAGAGACCGCGCTATAGTTGTTTATACTCACATTAAAGTGCTCTCCTGCATACTTTTCAAGAACAGCCGTCATCTCGTCCGTATCATCACTATCAGCAGCATCACTTATATCAGATGCAAAATCTGAAGTCTTTTCACTTGCTGCAATTCCAAATCCTAATATATCAACTACAAAACCATGATCTTTTTCGATTTTTGCAAGACCTGCCGGATTTGAAAAAACAGAAGTTGAGTAACCACCAACTGCTACATTTGCTCCACCCATTCCCATGATTCGTGAATCTTTATAGAGATAAGCGTGTTCTGCACCAAGTGCCATCAATGAAGTCGTAGCACCTAAAAGCGCCATAGATATAATTTTCTTTTTCATCTTAAACTCCACTGTTTTGTGCATCTAAATAATCTATAATATCTTCTTCTGAGATATCTGTATCTATACTTACATCTGGGTCTGTACAATCATCAATACCATTATAAGTGCTACCAAGTATTTCACACTTAAACTCATTTACATCTTCTTGAATATCTTCAGTATCTACTACACCAACTGACTCCATTCCTTCATTAAGCACTTCAACCAGGACACCTGCTGTTGTCAACTCATCTGCAGTAGGGTCTTCACTCATTGGACAAGCGTATGGAGCAGTAGAAATATCATAACTCTCCACTCTTGATGAGAAATCATCTTCTGCACAGTAACCATCTGTTATTACACTTTGACTGTTAATCATTAAGTGATAGTAGTCAGCTGAGTTTACGGTAATCGTTAAAGGTGTATATGATTTAGTTGCAAATTCAACATTTGCATCTTCAACTATAGTACAATCCTCATCTGTAAACTCATTATTAACTGCATACTGCATAGCACAGAGAGATGCTGTTAATTTATCATCTTTAGTATCACCACCAAATGTAGAGATATCACCAACTAAGTTATCTATTGTCACTGCGGTTCTTGTTGTAGCACCCAAACCAATATAGAGACAGATATCTTTAGCAGCGTCACTAAGATCAGGAGCAGTACAACTCCCAACAACTTTTTTATAAAAATCTGCAGATTTACCTAAATCACTTATTGCCGTAGCTGTACTTACACCAGCAATACTCTTAACAAAAGCAACAAAGCCATCATCATTCGTATCATCCCCAGAAGCCATTGCACTTACAATATTCGTCAAACTAACTCCAGCTTTTCCCATATATGCGGCACCCAATGCAATATAGTCAACATTACTATCTGCACCAGCTTCTAATTTAGAAATTACACCTGTATAGTCACCCTTATCCAACATCTGTTGAACTGAGAGACGCTCTTCGCCCTCACTATCCCCACATCCACTCAGTAGCAGTATTCCACTACATAGTGAACTTATTAATATTTTTTTAATCATCTAATCAACTCCTATTTATAATGTTAAAATATTTTAACATAGTAAACTTGCTCTAAAATTAGCTTAAACCATCTTACAGACAATATCACCTATCTCTCTATCCAAAGAGTTTGCGACCACACCACACTTTACTTTGAGTAAAAAACAGATACTTTCTCTATGTGACGGGCTAAGACACTCGTAGTTTCCCATCCCTTTTGATATAACTAAATCAGCACTATCAAAAAGCTCTTGAGCCCCTTTAGTTGCACGAGAGTATGTAAACCCTGGGGTATTCACTCCACTATCTACGAGATTACACAACTCATCAAACGCAGCTTCCTTTGCCTCTTTCATAGTCACATCATTTATGATTGGATTTCCTCTTACAAAGTAGGAGTAAGCTGCGTTTGGATATAACTCTTTTAAAACCTCAATAAACATATAATCAAAGATATGTTCTCCCACATTATCTCCAAGAACTACTACATTCACTGCGTTTGAGAGAGCGCCTTTAAGTTTTGCAAAATCATCATGAGAAAAATCAGTATCAAATATTTTAGTAAGTTCCTCTTCTAAATCAAACTCAACCTCTGCAGCTAAATCTATAACATTCCCTGCTACTGCGATTTTTGTGGCTGTTAAAAGTTTCTCTTCACTACTTGAGAGTTTCTCTTTTAAAAGGGGCACAAAGGAGAGTGCTTTTTTAGTGGATAACTCTTTTACCTCATCATAGAGGTCACTCTTATTGGCTATTTGAGCCATCTTTTCATAAACATCAGCAGCAATTTCTGGGGGATTATTTTCAAAGGAGAAAGTTTGACTCATATCTTCAACTGTTGAAGTAAGATTGTTTTTTAGGGAAGGAGTTGCGTTTATAGCATCTGCTACTTTTACGCTTTGGTTAATTATGCAAGAAACGCAGGCTTCATCTATCAGCATTATTTATCAGTGTGTTCTTCGATGGCTTTATTCCACATTAGTTTATATTTACGTCTCATAAATTCTACTTCCTCTTGTGAAAGCTTTAACTGTTCTGTTAGAGTTGCTATTGTTTTTCTATCTTCATCATAAAGCTCTTGAAGTGAGGCGAGAGCTTCGCGTAGAAACTCATTTTCAACCTTTACAGCCTCTATGGTCTCATCTTTAGCATCGAGTACTTTTTCGTGGAGGTTTATAATAGTACCTATAGTCTTTTCAACAAACGCAGGTTGCACTACCATCTCATGTGTGTTGCGTTTTGAGAGCTCACTTAGCTGTGCAGGAACAACCTCTCCAGTACCTTTAGATGGGTCTATATATCTCACTCCATCTTCATCTTTTACAGTGAGTTTTCCGCGCTCTATTAACTCTTCAATCGCTGACATCTCTAAACCAGTTAACTCGCTATACTCTTCTTCACTCATCCACTGCATGCTAAGCCTTTTTCTTCTTGGAAGTTTACTTAATAATAGTCTCTATCTCTAAAGAGTCCATCTCAATTTTTTTTGCTTTTGCTATTCTATCTTCTTTTAGTTTTATAGCTAACTCTTCGTTGTCTAAAGCTAATATCTGCATAGCTAAATATGCTGAGTTTATTGCTCCAGCTTTTCCTATAGCAACAGTAGCAACCGGCATTCCAGCTGGCATCTGAACTGTTGATAAAAGAGAGTCAATCCCCGCAAGAGCAGAAGCGCTCATTGGAACACCTATTATTGGTTTTATAGTTTTTGAAGATAAAACACCCGCTAAGTGTGCAGCCATACCAGCAGCAGCGATAAATACCTGCGCCCCTTTAGCCTCAGACTCTCTCATATACTCGGTTGTACGCTCTGGTGAACGATGCGCTGAAGAGACAATCATCTCATAGTTAACGCCAAATGCTTCAAATGTATCCGAACACGACTTCATAACTTCGTAATCACTTTTTGAACCTAATACAATCGATACAAATTTCATATACTTAATCCTAATTTATCTTTTTTTGAATTATACACTAGTTTTATTTTTTTGGATATGTGCCCATATTTTCATCTGCTGGAATTCTGAAAAATGTATATGGAGGAAACTGTGTCGGCAGAACTATTGGGTTTATATTTCCACTGTGAACTTCTTCCCAAATCTTTCCATTTTGAGCTTTTAACTGCTTTAGCTTCATAAAAAACTTTCCATCTCTCTCATAAGTTGAACCTATCTCATTATCAACTATCTCTACTTCTGAGCCAAGTGGAAAGACAACTTCCATCTCATCATCTGGAAGAGTTTTATACTTACATAAAAAATGTGTTCCCTCTGCGTTTACAACACCACTCACTTGATGCGTTCCAAGTTGCATAGTAAAGTCTAAACTCTGAGTATCGTGTCGTTCAAAAGGACGTGAGACTAAATAAGCATCAGTATATCCGCGATTTTGAAGTGATTGAAGCTCGTACTGATACCTCTCATGGTTAAACTCTTCATCATAATAATCATCTATCGCCATTCTGTACGCTTTTGCAGTGGTCGCCGCATAATAAGCTGTTTTAGTACGCCCTTCTACTTTTACAGAGTCAACTACCCCACTATCGAGTATCTCTTTCATATGTGAAGCCAAGTTAAGATCTTTAGCATTCATAATGTAAGTACCAACACCCTCTTCCTCATCAAGTCTAAAGAGAGTTCCTGTTTCAGGATTTGCTGCATATAACTCATAATCAAACCTACAGTCATTTGCACAAGATCCACGGTTTGGGACACGTCCACTCTGTAGTGTAGAGATCAGACAGCGCCCACTATAAGCAAAACACATAGAACCGTGAACAAAGACTTCAAGTTCCAAGTCCGGAAGCTCTTTTTTTATAGCCACTAAATCTTTGAGTGATATCTCACGAGCTGTAATAATACGCGTAGCACCCATCTCATGATAAATCTGAGCATCTAAAACGTTCATAACATTTGCTTGTGTAGAGAGGTGAAGAGGCATTTCTGGTGCTAAATCGTGACACAACTTTAAAACACCCGGTGTTGCAACTATAAACGCATCAGGTTTAAGTTCTGCCATCGCTACTATATGTTTTTTTAGCAGTGAGAGTTGAGAATTAAAAGGAAAGCCATTTATAGTCGCATAGACTTTTTTACCCTTAGAGTGCGCATACTCTATTCCCTCTTTAAAATCCTCCATACTAAACTCTTTTCCAGAGCGGATACGAAGAGAGAAGTGACTCACCCCGCCATAAACAGCATCAGCGCCAAAATCGAGTGCAATCTTTAACTTTTCTAAATTCCCAGCGGGAGAGAGTAACTCTACTTTATTCATTACTGTCCAAACTGAGCTAAAAGTGCTTCGATATCATCGGTAGAAGCCACATCGTTATTCTCATCACCTGCAATATGTCTTGCGGATGAAACGCGTTTATCATCCTCTATTTTGCCTTCAAAAAGAGTATTCATATATTTAGAAAGTGCACGCATTACGTTAATAACACGCTCTATTTTTTGACGGTGAATATCTTGATACTGCATTATATCCATGACACTCATAATAGCATCACCACTATTTTGAAGAGTCTCAAGACCTTCTTTAGCATCATTTAGAGCTTGTTCATTTTTTTCAAGTTGGACTTGAAAAGCTTCAACATCTGGAAACTTCTCACCAAGAGTTGTAAAGAGTTCAACATTTGAATTTAACACTTCAATAACACTGTTGGCATTCTCCTCTTTCTCCATCAAATCACTGCTAATTCCTTCAATAATGTCAAAAATCTCACTTGCTTTCTCTTCACTCTCTTTTGTAACATCATCTAGTTGATGAACCATCTTATTTTCATCTGTTGCAGGAAATGGTAGATGATGTGATGTGTCATCACTCTCAGCAGAACTACTTTGAGTCTCTTCAACTGCAACTTCCTCAGGCTCCTCTAGCTCTTCACTCTCCTCAGAAAGTTCATCCTCAAGCTCATCTATATCACCACTCATTAATGCATCTAGTTCTTCTTGTGTCATAAAAGATTCTCCATATATAAAATTCGTGTAATTTATTTATTGTCACTATAATATCATAAAATATATAGTTATACTCTAAAAAGCGAGAAAATATGATAGTTGACCTACACAACCACACTCCCCTCTGTAATCACGCTGAAGGCGAGATAGAGGAATACATAAACGCAGCTATAAAATCAGGTACATCATATTTTGGTTTTTCAGATCATGCCCCTATGGATTTCGATCCAAAATATCGTATGAAGTTTTCTGATATGCAAGCTTATGAAAAAGATGTTTTAAATGCAAAAGAGAAATTCAAAGATAAAATCGAAATTCTTTTAGGCTATGAGGTTGATTATCTTAAAAATCATATGGATGAGAGAGTATTAAACGCAGACGTTGACTACCTCATAGGCTCTGTTCATTTCTTAGAGGGTTGGGGGTTTGATAACCCAGAGTTTATAGGCGGATGGGAAACGCAAGATATAGATGAGATATGGCAGAACTACTTTGACACGATAGAGGAGATGGCACAAAGTGGGCTTTTTGATATTGTTGGTCATTTAGACCTCATAAAAGTTTTCAAATTTATGCCCAAAGGCGATATAAACGCAATGGCAAAAGATGCCCTCATAGCTATAAAAAACGCAGAAATGGCATTAGAGTTAAATATGTCAGGCTACAGAAAACCGGTTAAAGAGGCTTACCCATCCCCATCACTTGTAAAACAGGCTTATGAACTTGGTATTCCCATAACCTTTGCATCAGATGCACACAAACCAGAACAAGTCTCACTTTTTGAGAGTGAAATAGTAAAAATGGCAAAAGATATCGGTTACACAGAGTGTGCCTTTTTTAAAAACAGAAAGATGCAACTCATAAAATTTTAGGTCCAATTTTTCTCACTAGGATTAATAAAATCCTAAAAATAGATATCTAGCTTTAGTATAAAGTTAGCTTTAATCATTACATATGTATAATGTTCGCAATTATAAAATAAAATCAAAAGGATTTACTAATGGGTAAATATTTAGAATTAACTGGTGCAGATTTCGAAGCAACACTTTCAGAGGGTGTATCTCTTGTAGACTTTTGGGCTCCATGGTGTGGACCTTGTCGTATGATCGCTCCAATCATTGAAGAGTTAGCTGAAGATTACGATGGGAAAGCTAAAATCTGTAAAGTGAATACTGACGAAGAGCAAGATATCGCTGTTAAATTTGGTATCCGTTCTATCCCAACTATCATGTTCTTTAAAGATGGTGAGATGGTAGACCAAGTTGTTGGAGCACAATCAAAACAAGCTCTAGCTGACAAAATAGACGCTCTTTTAGCGTAATCTAAAAAGTCTAAAGAGTGGCTAGTAAAGGAGGCAAAAGTCTCTTTTCTCTCTCCACTCTTTTAGCATCTTTCTTTGGCGCGGCTATGATAGCTGCCGCTTTTGCTTACTTCAACTACAAATTTTCAGAGTACAAGTTTATCAACTTTAAAGAGTGGACATTCTATGAAAAAAGCGATATTTTTACTCCAAACGCGCAGAAGTATATTGTAGTATTTTACTCTTCTAAAGAGAGAGGTACTATGGATAAGCTTGCAAAAATAGACCTAACTCTTCCTGTCCTCGCTATAGATTACTATAATAGTGTAAGAGAAAACAGTAAAAACACCACCTTTTTAAGAGCTGGTACAAAAACTTCACTCTCATTTATTCAGAGATTTAATATATACGAATCCCCCTCTATCTTTTTTATAAAAAAGCACAAAGAGTCTCTTTATAAACAAGATAGTATGATACGTAAACTAGATAATTTAAAAGAGCTTTCAAAAGAAGTCAATACTTTATAATAAGGAAAATTAATGATTTTAGATTGTGCAATTGTTGGTGGTGGACCTGCTGGTCTTACTGCAGGTTTATATACGACTCGTGGTGGTTTAGAGAATGTAACAATGTTTGAAAAGGGTATGCCTGGTGGGCAAATCATGAACTCTTCAGAGATTGAAAACTATCCTGGTGTTACTGGTGAGATAACTGGTATGGACTTGATGACTCCATGGCCTGCTCAGTGTCAAAAGTTTGGTCTCAAACATGAGATGGTGAATGTGACTCGTGTTACAAAAGTGGGTGAGACATTTACTATACACAAAGAAGATGGGACTACAACTGATGCTCATAGTGTTATTATAGGTACTGGTTCATCTCCTCGTCGTGCAGGTTTTTCTGGGGAAGAGGAATTTTTTGGTAAGGGTGTAAGTACCTGTGCAACTTGTGATGGTTTTTTCTATAAAGGAAAAGAGGTTGCTGTAATTGGTGGTGGAGATACTGCTATGGAGGAGGCTCTCTACTTAGCTAAAATCTGCTCAAAAGTTTATCTTGTTCACAGACGTGACACTTTCCGTTCAGCTCCAAATACAATAGAGAGAGTTGAAAAAACTGAAAATATTGAACTTGTTTTAAACTCTACTCCCCATGAAGTCTATGGTGATGCAATGGGTGTTCAAGGGCTTAAAGTAAAAAACAGAGATGGCGAGATACGTGATATAGTTGTCCCTGGTGTATTTACTTTTGTTGGAAACGATGTCAACAATGAAACGCTACTCCAAGAGGATGGCAGCTTCTTATGTGACATGAATGAACAGGGTCAAGTGATTGTTAACATCAGTATGGCTACTTCAGTTCCTGGTCTTTATGCAACAGGTGATATGAGAATTGCAGCTCCAAAACAGGTTGTAAGTGCAGCTGGTGATGGTGCAGTGGCAGCACTTCAAGTCATCTCATACGTAGATGAACTTCTAAACGACTAATAACTTTTCCCTACTTCCCAAGTTCAGCTTGGGAACTCACTTACTTATATACACTCACAAGCAAAGATTTGGTATCATTCTAAAAATAATTTATATTAATATAATTGGAGCATATCATTATGATTAAAGTTGGCGTATTTGGTGCGAGTGGTAGAGTTGGAAAGTTACTTTTAGAAAATTTAAAAGAGACTGAGAACATGAGTGTTAGCAGCGTTTATGTAAGAAGTGAATTAGACTTTTCTATAGACCCATCTGTATTGGTAACTGCAGATATGAAGTCTTTCCTAAACGCAAGCGATGTGATTATAGACTTCTCTCTTCCTGATGCTTGTGAGACACTCTTAGAGGCTGCTGTAGCAACTCCTAAGCCTTTAGTTATTGGTACGACTGGTCTAAGTGTTCATCAACTAAACCTTCTCAAAAATGCAAGTGAAACTATGCCTGTGCTTTATGCTACAAATATGTCTCTTGGTGTTGCACTCTTAAACAAACTTGTATATCAGGCTTCTGCTGCACTAGAGGGCTTTGACATCGAAATCGTAGAGATGCACCACAAACACAAAAAAGATGCGCCTAGCGGGACTGCTCTAACTCTAAGTGAGTCTGCTGCAGCTGGTCGGGACTTAGACATAAATAAAGTTCGCGTTAGTGGTCGTGATGGAAATATTGGTGAGAGAACAAAAGATGAAATCGCTGTTATGGCTCTTCGTGGTGGAGACATAGTTGGCCGTCACACAGTTGGTTTTTATAATGATGGTGAGTTTATTGAACTCAACCACACTGCAACTTCAAGAAGTACATTTAGTAAAGGTGCTATCAGAGCTGCTGGATGGTTAGCATCTAAAGAGGCTGGTCTTTACTCTATAAGTGACTGTTTAGAACTTAACTAAAAGTTTAGTTCTATTCCCATTTTCAGATAGCTGTTATATGCCGTACTATCTGGCTCATAATAGTAAGCGTCTCCGCTAAGTGTGTAGAGTCTATCAGACTCTTCTATCATCTGCTTTTGAAAAACTGCTTCAAAAACAAAAGCCACATCCTCTTTATAGTTATATTTTACTGGAATAGTGACTTCTAAAATATCAGCTCCTCCCAGCGTAAAAGTATGATTGAGTTCAGGTTCAGATGCTGACATTTTTGTATCAAAACCATACTGATACTCTAAAAACGCACCAAAACTCAAACCATCTTTACGTAGAGTGCTTATTCCAATCATAGGTCTAATCGAGTACCAAGTATATATCTCAATCTGACGCATACTTAAGACTCTCTCCCAGTATCTATACCCTAAACCAATGCCATAGCTAAGCTCATAATCACTACTTATCATTTTACTCTGTTTATATGAGATATCTTTATCGGTGATTGTGTTGAGAGTGCTACCTATATAACTACCAAATCCTTCATCACTATCACGAAGTGATCCTCTATATACTGTGTTTCCAGTGAGCATCATAAAGTTATAGCTTATTGTAGAGTGAGAAGATTCTCCTTGGTCTATAATATAAGCGAAGTTCACTTCAACTCCTCCTGTATCCCAGTAGTTGGAAGTTTCAGTATCTAATAACTCTCCACTTTTATCATACTCTCTGTAGTCCATGCTCATTCCAACGAATGAAACAGATGTTGTAAATGAGTTCTCTTTTGCAAAGAGATTTGTTGTGATTAATATACAAAATAAAACAAGATACTTATTCATATTTCCCCTCTTTATCTAGAAGTATACAAGATAGGAGTGAGTCAATTGTGAACTAAGCTTACAGAGTATCTTAAATCTCTTTAGCATCCTCTGCCAGTTTTGCCCATGCTGAAGTACTATCAGCATCTATTGACTCCTGATATGCTTGCACAGCCTCTTCATCTCTCCAAAGCTTACTATATACAGTTCCTAAGAGATATTTCTGTCTTGCTCTGTCAGATTTTCTTAACTCTACTGCGTTTAGTGATTTAATAATATCTAATGCACTATTGTAATCTTCTCTATTTGTATATGACTGATAGAGAGTAAACTCTACAAAGGGGCTTTGAGGATTTGATGAAGATGATTTTTGTATTTTCATGACCTCTTCGCCATACTTAATAACGATATTATCATCTTTCCTATCACTGCCTATTGCCATAACAGCTGCATACCTGTCTAAATCTTTATAATTCAATCCAAAAACTTTTTGAACATCTACTATAGCTGTTATCATATCCTCACTCTTCTCTAGTCTATGATATGTATCAAAAAGATATCTATAAACATCTTGATACTCTGATGTTTCGACAGCCTCTGCAAGAGAGATAAGATCTTTTGATGCATCTACTACATCACTATAGTTCCCTATGGCAAAATCTATTTTAATATGTCTATATAACCACTTTTTTCGCTCATCTAACTCTTTTGATTTGAGGTTTTTACTTGCAACTCTTTTAGCTAACTGATAGTCTCCACCCATCATAGAACACTCATATATTCCATCATCCCACTTGCTAGAGAGTGTGATATTGTACTCATTAGATATATTTAACACCTCTTGACACTCTCTATTTTCAAGAGAATTTTTCATTACTCCAACTGCTGCATCAAAAATAATATTATCTACATCGCTATAGATCTCTTCATCAAGGTTTAGAAGCTGATTCTCAGAGTATAAAACATCACTAAACATACTGTTTTGTAAAAGTAGTTTTGCTTTTTCATATATTGCTCTATCTCCGATAGTGTCATTAGGATACTCTGAAATCAATTTATCATACTCAGCTAGTTTTACACTTTTATTTAAGTCAGATGTATCAAAAAAGAGTTCATCTTTGGCCACTTCTATCTCATCTATAAAAGTTCCATCAGGATAGATATTGATGTATTCGTTGAGAGCACTTAGAGCTTCTGTTTTATTCTCTGTTTTAGCTAACCATAAAGCTCTCTGTTGCATAAGCATTTCATACTCATCATCATCTCTATTCATCTCATCTAAAATAGCTTTCGCAATCAGACTTGCTGTATCATATTTAGAGCCATCACTAAATGTGTACATCATCTCTGTAGATATTTTAATATTATTCGCAAAATGGCTCGGTTTTACTTTTATAATTTTTTCAATATATTGAGCAGAATCTTTGAGTGAAGTAGTAATTTTAAGTTGTGCTAAATTATATGCTGCAGTTGTTGCTATATCAATATTCTCAGTCTCATTTAAAGCTTTTTTATAAAACTTTACTGCTTTAGATGTCCCACCAGATGCTTCTAGCATTTCACCTAAATATACATATCCCCATTGCGTATAAATAGAATTTTCATGTTCGCTAAAGAGTCTATCAAAAAAATAATCAGCATCTGTATTTTGTCCCATCTTCGAGTATGCATTAGCTGTTAGAGCGAGAACTTCAGGAATATTTTCATCTGATGAGTACTCCCTGAGATATACTTTAGATATATCTAGTAAGTTTTCATAAATTTTCAATTTATCATACACTTTGATTTTATGATATATCAATTCTGCTTTAAAGAGTGTATTTGGATAAGCCTCAAGTATCTCATCAATCAATTCAAGCGCGTACTCGTACTTAGCCTCTTTAAAAGACTTTTTTATTTTTAGATAATCAGTCACATCATCTACTTTTTTAATATATACTGGATTACCTTTTATATCAAGACCACCAACATATGGTAGTTTAGATTTTTCAGAGTAGTATGGAAAATTAATTGCGATTTCTGGCTTTGCCCTGTTGTTTATCAGTGGTAGTTTATCTTCATAACCTATCATCATCCAGTGATTTGCAATATCCACATCTGCTTGATAAATTGTTTCATCTTTTACTAAATCAAAGAGAACTGGCATCAATTTAATTTTATGAAAAGGAGTAATAATTAGAAAAAAAGTTCCTCTTTTTATCAAAGTATCAACTTTAAAAAAATCATTTTGTAGGGCTTGTATACTTTTTGTAGGTCTTTTTGAAAATGCACAAACTATTTTTGTAGTTATTTCAAATTCATCTTTTATTGCTTGGCAGACAAATTTTTCTTTATCTTGTATATGAAGTGTTGAGAATTTTTGATGTTTCTCTTGAGCACCATTAATAGATATCTCTAGTGCAAAAAGAAAATTAGTAGATAGAAGAAGAAAGAAGAGTATCCATTTAAACAAATCCTCTTCTCCTTT
>JAYEMB010000086.1:0-22608 GCA_034717855.1 Campylobacterota bacterium | reverse complement strand
TATGAAGTGTTGAGAATTTTTGATGTTTCTCTTGAGCACCATTAATAGATATCTCTAGTGCAAAAAGAAAATTAGTAGATAGAAGAAGAAAGAAGAGTATCCATTTAAACAAATCCTCTTCTCCTTTCCAACGTGTAGTTTCATAAAGCATAGCTTTGCTATGCGTGAGCTTCCCGCTGAGGGAAACTAAGCGTTAGCGTAAGATAAGGGACTAGTTCCTTATCTGTACAAATAACTAGTATCCGCTGTTGTATACAAACGCAGTAACAAACTCAAGTATTGGGTTTAGTACTATAAAAGCAAATATAGTTCCCACAGCTGCAAAACCAATAATAAACTTCAACGACAGTGTTGCATTACTAACATATACATGTCCATCATTACCTACTACAGGTTCTTTCATGAACATATAAACGATTAGTTTTAAGTAGTAGTAACCAGCTATAGCAGAGTTAAGCGCCATAATGAGTGCTAATACTGTATATCCACCTGTTACAGCAGAACTAATCATATAAAGTTTACCCCAAAATAGTGCAAATGGTGGCAGACCTGCAAGACTTAACATAAATAGACCCATAATACTCGCAGCAACTGGTGCTGTTTTAATCATACCCGCAAACTTATCATAAGAGTGATCACTCGTTTGATGTTCTGGAAGGTGTCTTTGACGAGACATCCATAACATAGAGAATGACCCAAGATTAGTAAAACTAAACAGAATCCAGTACAAGAAAAGTGCTGAGTTTGACTGAGTAGTACCAATCAAAATTGCAGCCATTACAAAACCTGCATGAGATATTGAACTGTATGCAAGCATACGTTTTACATCTGTTTGAACAAGTGCCCACATATTTGCCGCAGTCATCGTTACAACAACAAAAATATAAAGAACAACTTCTAACCAAACAACTCCAGAGTGAATTAAAAACTCAAAGAGTCTCATAGCAACAATAAACGCAGCTATCTTTGGAACAATTGACATATAACCTGCCATTGCTGCTGATGAACCCTCATAAACATCTGGTGCCCATGTATGAAATGGTACTAAAGAGAGTTTAAACGCAAATGATGCAAGCAAAAATACTACACCAACAAGTACAAAACCGATATCAGCATAGTTATTTGCAGCTAGTACATTTGCTATTTGGTTAATCTCGATTGAACCTGTAAGTGCGTAAAACACCATCGCACCAAAAGAGTAAAAACCTGCAGCTAAAGCACCCATAGTAAAGTACTTAACAGCAGCTTCAAATGATTTGTCACGGTTGTGCATAGCGATTAGTGTATATAATGCTAATGAAGCAGTTTCAAGTCCTACAAAGATAAGGATTAAGTTATCTGTTGCAACCATAAACTGGAATCCACTAATCATAAATAAGAAAAGTGCAAAGAACTCAGGATATGTAAACTCATGGAAACGCTTATGAGTAAGCGCTAAAGGGATAAAGAGCAGTGATGCACCCACAATAATAAACTGTGAAAGAATCGCTAAACCATCTATGAGCATTACATCAAATACACCCATAACTGTACCTTCAGCAGAAAAAACTGCGGCAGAATCAACTAATGCACCAAAATCCATTAATAAGAAAAGCATACTTAAGACTACATACATAGTCTTATCAAGTCCACTTTTAAACATATCAACAACTAAAATTAATAACGCACCAACTATTGGAATAAGCATTGGTGCCAGAGTCATTAAGTTTAATGACTCTAAAGAAACGTTTACTGGCTCTAACATTAGTGTGCCTCCTCTTGTGAAGCTTTAGTAATCTCTATCTTGCCTGCAAGATTAGGAATTCTTTTTTTAGCTTCTTCTGTAATAGCTTTATCGTGCATTAACTGCACAATCGACTCTACAGAGTTGTTAATTGGTTCTAATACAGGTTTAGGATATACACCTAACCAAATTGTAATAATAGTCAATGGAATCAGTGCTACAAGCTCTCTTTTATTTACATCAGGAAGGTTTTTATTCTCCTCTTTTGTAACTTCACCAAAGAACATTTTTTTGTATGCTGCTAACATATAGATAGCACCAACTACAATTGCAATTCCAGCTAGAAGAGTTAGTATATGTGACTGCTGATAGAAACCAAGCAGACTTAAAAACTCACCTACGAAGTTAATAGTCAGTGGCATACCAACTGAAGCCATCAACATAATACCAAAGATAGTTGCGTATCTAGGCATAACTGATGCCAATCCACCAAACTCACTCATCATCTTAGTGTGACGTCTGTCATAAATAACACCAACAAGTAAGAAGAGTGCACCTGAAACAACACCGTGAGCAATCATTAAGAAGATTGAACCAGTAATACCTTCAACATTAAGAGCAAATGTACCAAGAACGATAACACCCATGTGTGAAACTGAAGAGTATGCAACAACTTGTTTAACATCCTCTTGAGCATAAGCAACCATTGCAGTGTAGATAATCATAATAATAGCAATAATTGCTATCGGGAACATGAAAAACACTGAAGCATCTGGGAATAGTGGCAGTGAAAAACGGATAAATGCATATGTACCCATTTTAAGCAGGATTGCCGCTAGTATTACAGAACCGATAGTTGGTGCTTGACCGTGCGCATATGGTAACCATGTATGAAATGGAAACATTGGTACTTTAATAGCAAAACCAAAAAAGAATGCTACAAATAACCAAAGCTGATACGATTCTGGTAGGATAAGTCTATACCAATCAAGAATAGCGAAACTCCATACACCAGTTGCTTGGAAATAAAAATATGCCATGAAAAGAATACCTACGAGCATTACTAGTGAACCAGCAAATGTGTATAGGAAGAACTTAACTGAAGCGTAAACGCGTAATGGACCACCCCATGCACCAATGATATATAACATTGGTACTAGTGAGAGTTCCCAGAATACGTAGAATATAATCGCATCTAAAGCAGCAAATACACCAACCATAGTCATCTGTAACATAAGGAGTGTAATAATCATGTTCTTAACATTTTTAGTATCAGTCAAAGAAGCGATACCAATCATAGTGAAAAACGCAGCTAAAATAATAATGAAAAGTGAGATACCATCAACACCTAAAATATAGTTAATTCCAAATGCAGGAACTAAAGCTATCTGCTCCATAAACTGCATACCAGCTGCGTTTGCATCAAATGCGAACCAAAGCCATAAAGATAGTGCGAATTCTATTACAGAGACTGCAACACCATAAGCACGAATACTATCTTTGTGAATCATAAATCCAAACACTGCAGCTACTGCAGGAAAGAAAATTAAAATCGATAAAATATGATCAATCATCTACTAAACTCCTAAACCTGATAAAATCGTCTTGATTTCACCAGAGTATCTTACTGCTAGTCCGAAAACTACAGCTAATGACAGCATACCAATTGTACCTGCTACCATCCATTTTAACATCGTAGATAAATTACCACTCTGCATATCTCTAGTTTTCTCACCGGTACTGTAAACAATTCCAGCAATTCCATCAACAGTTGCATCAACAACTTTCATATCTACCTGTTTCCAGAAGATAGTTGATAACTCTCTGTATGGTTTTACTAAAAACTCTTCGTAAAAATATGGAATATAGTATTGGTTTTTTAGTACTTTATAAGGAAGTGAATTTTCCATTGCACTTGTCCCATCTGGTATTTTAATATCTTTGCTCATATATTTTTTATATGCAAAGTAAATTGCTAATAGAACAAAAAGTTGTGTACCAATTGTCATAGTCCAGTATGCTGCAGCTGAATGAACGTGATACTCTGTAGCAGGAAGTACTGCAGTCACCATATCAAAATAAGTGCCTTTCATAGCACCTGCAATTACTGCAAGTATAGCTAATGGTGCCATTACCCATAACATGAAAGTATAAGCTTCATGTGGATGGTGTCCTAATGCAGTGTGTCTATCTTCACCGTGGAAAATAAGTGCGATAATTCTAAATGAATAAAACGCAGTCAGACCAGCAGTAAAAAGAAGTACACCGTAAATAATGTAGTGTGCATCAATAAATGCAACCTCTAAGATTAAATCTTTTGAAAAGAAACCTGCAAGTGGGAAGATTCCAGCAAGAGCAACAGATGCAAGAGTCATAAGAATCATTGTACCCTTCATTGTCTTTCCAAGTCCACCCATCTTAAATGGATCGAGCTCATCATGCATAGCGTGCATAACATTACCAGCACCAAGGAAAAGAAGTGCTTTAAAGAATGCGTGAGCCATAAGGTGAAATAGTGCAACCCAGTAAGCTCCAAGACCAGCAGCAGCAAACATATAACCTAGTTGTGAAAGTGTAGAGTAAGCAATAACTCTTTTAATATCACGATTAACAAGAGCCATAGTAGCTGCAAAAATTGCAACAAATGCTCCTAGGCTAGCGATAAATAGACCAATATGTGGAATCAAAGCGTAAAGTTCGTTTGAGCGAACTACAAGATAAACACCCGCTGTTACCATTGTCGCTGCGTGAATAAGTGCAGAAACTGGAGTAGGACCTTCCATCGCATCAGCAAGCCAAGTATGGAGTGGAAATTGAGCTGATTTACCCATAGCACCAACAAATAAGAAGATACCGATCCAAGTCAGAGTTTCAGAATCTAAAGCTGGCATTGCAGCGAAAGCTTCAGCATACTGAAGTGTACCTGTGTTCCAATATACTAAGAAGATACCGATCAACATTCCAAGGTCAGCGATACGATTCATAATAAACGCTTCGTTTGCTGCCCATGTAGCTGATTCTTTGTGATACCAGAAACCGATAAGACCCCAAGAACAGAGACCAACACCTTCCCAGCCTATAAATAGACCAGCAAAGTTATCACTCATTACAAGGATTAACATCGAGAACACAAACGCAGATAACCATGCAAAGAAACGGTTAAAACCTTTATCGTGATCCATGTAACCTATAGCATAGTAGTGAACAACAGTTGATACAAGTGTTACAACCATCATCATCGTTACTGATACTTGATCAACTACAAAACCAAATGGTATGTATAAGTCACCCGTAGCCATCCATGTCATCATCTCAACATGAACAATATCTCCACCATTTAAAATGTGAACTAAAAGAATAGTACTAGATATCAAAGAAACAAGTAGTAAAGTACTTGGAACTAAGCCAGCAATCAGAGTTTTTGGTCTAGCACCAAAAAATGCAGCGAACATTGAACCAACAAGTGGTGCGAATAGTGCAATATATAAATATTTTTCCATTCTTTTATCCTTTCATCGTTGATAATGTATCTAAGTCAATATTGCCATGGCGTTTGTGCCATACAATTAAGAGTCCAAGACCAACAGCAACTTCAGATGCAGCGATTGCAATTACAAAAAATGCAAACATCTGACCAGTTAAGTCACCGTAAAAGTGTGAAATCGCAGCAAAAGCGATATTTACAGAGTTTAGTAAAATCTCAGTTGCGAAAAACAGCAGTAGAAGATTTTTTCTACGCATTACACCAACTAAACCTATAGCAAACAGGATAGTTGAAAGTACTAGGTAATGATTTAATCCAATTTCCATCATGAAAGCACCTTTTTATCTTGATCTTTTTTCATATCTTTGATCTCAGCATTACTATATAAAGAAAGAGATAAATCCATCTTCTTACCAGCCAACACAATACCAGAAATCATAGCAACTAAAAGCATTACAGCCGCTACTTCAAAAGGAATAAGATATTTAGTAAAAAGAACCATACCTACATCTTGAGTATTACCTACACCCTCAGTCATCGGATAAAGAGCAGTGATATTATCAGATACAATTGGAGCTGCAAAGATAGCAACTACTAGAAGAGCTGCTAAAGTACTAAGACCAACAACTATGTACTTGTTACCCTGCTTCTCTTTCACTTCTCTTGTTGTATCAAAAAACATCATACCAAAAGCATAAAGTGCCATTACAGCACCTGAATAAACAACGATTTGAATCGCACCTAAAAATTCAGCACCTAGAATAAAGAAAAATGCTGATATAAAAATCATCCCTGCTGCAAGTGCAGTTAGGGCATATAACGCTTGTGATGTTGTAACCGTAATGAAAAACATCGTAATCGTTAAAAATGAAAACAGATAAAATGCTATCGCTTCAAACATAGTCCAATCTCCTTAATATGCTAGAGGTGTTGTTTTAACACGCTCATCTTCATGTGGTGTAATAGCACCAAAACCTTCAAACTCTTTCTGAGTTCCGGCCTTCATCTTGTCTATAGGTGTTAACATATCTTCATACATCACAAAGTGTTCTCTTTGATCAGATGCATTTTCATACTCACCACCATGTGTAATTGCAAGCTCTGGACAAACTTCAGCACAGTATCCACAAAAGATACAACGACCAAGGTTAATTGTGTACTCTGAAACCTCTTTACGAGAATCTTTATCTATCTTAGTATCCATACGAATACAGTCAGAGATACAGATCTTTTCACAAAGTCCACACCCGATACATCTCTCAGCATCAGATTCCCAAAGTCTTTTCATCTCATGAACTGCACGATAACGTGGTCCAATTGGCATCTTCTCTTGAGGGTATGAAATCGTATGAATATCAAACTTAATCATCTCTCTCATAACAACCCAAAGACCAACGAAAAGCTCGCCTCTAAAAGTTCTTTTTACAACACGTTTAAATTTACCCCAACCATCGGTAGGATAATCTTCGATATCTACTAAGTAGTAGCTATCACTAACATTTCTGTTATTAAATTGCTCATTATTCATTCATATCCCCTTAAAACATCATCATAAAGCCAGCGATTACAACATTAATCACTGCTATAGGCATAAGTACTTTCCAACACAACCACATAAGTTGATCCGGTCTTACATCTGGCCATGCTGCTCTTGTCCATAAGAAGAAGAAGAAGAAGAACGCCATTTTACCTAGTAGAGCTAAAGCACCTAAGAAACTACCATCACCATAACCACCTAAGAAAAGTAGAGGGATTACAAATGAGATAAAGAACATATTTGCATACTCACCGATGAAGAAAAGACCCCATCTCATACCAGAGTACTCAGTACCAAAACCATCAATAATCTCATGATCATTTGCTATTAGGTGAAATGGTGTACGACCAGTCTCAGCAAACGCAGCTATCCAGAAAAGGATAAACGCAACGAAACCAACTCCGTAAAGATTAAATATAATCCAACCATTCTCTAGTTGATACTCATTAAAGTCAATCAGTGAAAGTGATCCAACCATCATGATTGGAGCTAAGATTGAGAGACCAGTAACTACCTCGTAAGAGATAAATACAGCAGCACCACGAGCAGCGGAGAGAAGTGAGAACTTATTTGCTGAAGCCATACCACCTAGAAGTGGACCATAAAGACCAACTCCCATGATTCCAAGGATATATAAAATACCGATATTAATATCTGCAACAATTGGATGAACTGTGTATCCAAAGATTGTAAATTGTGGTAAAAATGGAATCGCAGCTGCAGCCATAAACGCAGTAGCAGCAGTAATTACAGGTGCAATTTTGAAGATTGGACCCACTACGTTTGTAGGGATAATATCCTCTTTAGTGAATAGTTTAACACCATCCGCTGCAACCTGTAGTAAACCGTAAGGACCAACATTCATTGGCCCAAGACGACGCTGCATAAACGCAAGTATCTTTCGCTCAAAGTATGTCCCTATACCTGCTAAAGCAGAAAATACAAGTAAAACAACAACGACTTTTATAACCGTTTCTATTAAATATGCTACTTCCATATATTACACCTTTTCAATCGAAGCTGAAGCAAAGCGGTAGCCGCTAAACAGAGCCTCTGAATTTAATTTAGAATCAAAAGTTGGAATAACTATGATATCTCCAGCAATTTTGTTATCACTTACAATCTTAGCTGTTATATCACCATTGTCACTCTTAACCTTAACACTATCACCAACGCTAAGTTCAGAACCATTTAGGAACTCTTCACTAAGATAAACACCACTCTGCTCATCAAGGTTTGTAGTTTTATTTGTAAACTCACTGAACTGTCTTACAGGGTTAGCAGAGTAAATCACGCTATCAGTTAATACTAGTGCTTCGTCAATTTTTTCAAGACTTTCATCATCTGATGCTTTTGCAGCTATATTTTCTAACTCGTATCCACGCATCTCTTCACCCGCATTAGTGTAGTGGTTTGGCAGATCATCAAAATTTTCAGATTTGAACCCTTTTGATGTTGGTAACTCTGAAGTATAATCAATCGTTAGCTCAGAACTTAGTCCTAAAGCGTTAGCTATATCATTTAACTCATATCCACCATAAGAGAGAGCTGCGTTTGTAGGGTTTACACGCTTATTAATCGAAGTAAGAGTTCCCTCTTGCTGATTAATAGCTGGCATATCTAAATCTCCATCACCTAAAGCAGAGAGAGTGAAGTCACCTTTAGTGTTATAACCGATTGAGTACTCTCCAGCTTCTGCTGAGAGTCTGTTAATTAAAGATACACCAAGTGTATTTGTAAGAGTAGGAATCATCACAAGTTCAAACTTACTGTACTTCTCAATAAGAGCAACTAAACGAGCTAAGTTTTTAGAGTTTGGATGGTTATAAAGGTCTGGTCCAACAACTAGAGAGAAACTATCTTTTTTCTTCATAAACTTCTCTAATGTTTCACTAAAGTTTTCAGGCATACCTAGTATCTCAACAAGTCTGTTGTTATCTACAACTACCTCTTTAGAAACTTTTTTGCTCACCATTTTAGTTTTGTCTTGCTCAACTTCTTTCTCTTCACCAGTATCTGGATCCATCTCAATTACCATTACTGTCTCAATAACTTTCTCTTTTACAGTCTCTTCAACTGTAATGTTTTCAATAGTGTGAAAAGATGCTAAGTAGTCAACAACATCAGTCGGTAACTTCTCTTTATCTGCAAATAGATCTAAAATAAGATACAGAGCACTCTCTTCTTGTAATGGCTTATGGTTGATACTTAGTAGATTTTTACTCATCTCATCAACAACAGGGTCAGCTAGAGGGTGAAAGTAGAGTGCTGCACCTTTGTTTACTGTTAAAGAGTTGTTTAATGAATATCTTGCGTTTGGATTATCACTCTTAATAGCAGTACCAACAGATACTATGAAATTAGTGTTTGCAACAGCTTTAAGGTCACTTCCATAAAGAGTAGTTCCACTCACTTGAGAATAATCATTTAAGAAAGTCTGGAATGATAGTGCTTCATCATTTACAAGCTTATAACCAAACTCATCACTCATCTTTTGAAGAATAAGAGCCTCTTCATTTGTGATAGTTGAAGTGAAGTTAATTGTATCAGCTTTTTTGAACGCTTCAACTGCTTTGTCAAACGCAGCCTCATCTTTTGTCACATCTGCATTTTGATAATCAAATCCATATCTACCAGCACCACAAAGTGAAACATAGTTCCACTCATTCATAACACGGTAAATCTTATCTTCTGGATTCTCTACACTTGTATGTTTTACATCATAAGATATTTGACATCCAGCAGAACAGTGACCACAAGTTGCAGGAACTTGGCTTAGTTCCCACGCATTTGATTTGTACATAAACTCAGTATCTACAAGAGCTCCAACTGGACAAACAGAAGCACACTCACCACAAGAAGTACAATCAAGAACATCTGTACCATTAGTCAAACCGATAACTGATTTGTTCAGCTTATTCCACATTGCATAAGCATCTTTAGGCATCTCAGCCTTATACTCTGCATTAAGAGCATCAGCTCCACGTGGGATAGTTTTAAGTGAATTATCACCTATCATATCTTTACAAGCTGTAACACAACGCTCACAAACTATACATAAGCCCGGATCATAGTGAAGATGTCCCCAGTCGTGAGAACTTCTATCTACATCAGCAACTGCATAGCTCTGTGAATCAACACCAATCTCTAAAGTATAGTTTTGTAACTCACACTCACCTGATTGATCACAAACACCACACTGAAGAGGATGATTTACATCATAAACTTCCATAATTGCACGACGCTCTTTTTCAATGTTTTCCGTCGTCGTAGTGATGTTCATTCCATCTTTAGCTTTAGCGTTACAAGCGTACACCTGTTTACCGTCAGCCTCAACAAGACATATACGACAAGCCAAAGTAGGACTACATCTTGTCAAGTAGCATATTGCTGGGATAAAGATATCATTCGCACGAGCTGCGTTTAATAAAAATTCTCCCTCTTGTGTTTGAATCTCTTTTCCGTCTATATTTATTGTTACGTTAGCCATTTACAACCTCTATTTTAACTTGTGTGTATCTATAATGTGGACTTTTTACATCTAAATCAAAGTTTGGATTTAGTGCGATAGTCCCTATAAGATTTTTGTCAACTTTAAACTTTCTTGTAAAGTCTTGACCATTTACATTAAATGTAACTGTGTCACCTGGTTTTATTCTTGAAGCAGTCGCAAACTGTTTTGAACCAATGAGGTGGATTTTTTCCTCTATCTGCTTGCAATCTTTTGTATTTTGATTAAACTGATCGAGTGAATTACAGCTGTAAACTACACTGCCGTTATATTCACTCAAATCATCCACATCATCAATCAAACTACTACTTCCATTTACTTTTGACATTATAGTATAACCACGTGTTATATTTCCAGAGTTATCAATACTCTGTTCTAAATCATCAAATTTTATATTCTCAAAACCCAATTCAGATGTGTAATCAATTACGTTTTGAGCCTCTAACCCTAATGAGTTTGCAAGGTCATTCAATTCATAGCCTGTATATCCTACAGCGGGATTGAGAACTACTAGATTTTTATCTATGTTAACAAATGTTCCCTCTTGCTGATTCAGAGCAGGCATATCTAAATCCCCCTCACTTTTACTACTTAAAGTAAAATCTGCTGTAGAATTATAACCTATAGTTGAGCCCTCAACCTTATCATCTAAGTCACAAATCAGACTTACACCCAGACTGTTCGTCACTGGGGGGATAATAAGCACTTTAAAAGTTCCCATTTTTTGCAAATAACCTGCTATTTTTGCTATGTTTTTTGCCTTAGGGTGATTAATTATATCTTCACCAATGATTAACATTGGAGCTTTTTTTCTTTTTGAAAATGATTTGAGCAGTTCAATCTCTTCGATTGCTATATTACTCTCACCACTTAAGTAGCCAAGGTCTAAGTTCTCAAAGAACTCCTCTTGAGCAGATTTATCTTCAACAAAAGCATCAGCAATCATAGCTAAAGCAGCCTCTTCGCTTCCAACCTCATTTTTTATAAACTGAGTAACAAGGTTTGAAATATTTGCATCTTTTACTGGGTGGATATAAGAGACATATGCTCTTTTATGATTCACCGCCTTAGCAATAGCAAATAGAACCATAGGATTATCACTCGCTAAAGAAGATCCCACACTTACAATAAAATCACTCTTCTCAACATCAGCTAATGTTGCGTTGTATAGTGATTCACCTGCAGTCTCTTCAAAAGCCCTCATAAAAGATTGAAACTTTTTAGCCTCATCATTTACAAGATTAAAGCCTAATCTACTTTTGAGCTTTTGAAGTAGATACGCTTCTTCATTTGTTATTGTTGAGTTAAACATTACATTCTTGGCAGATTTGAATTTTTCGATTGCAGATATAAAAGCTTTTTCATCTTTTACAACTCCAATGTTCTCATAATCAAATCCAAATCTGCCGGCACCACAGAGTGTTGTAAAATCTGCATCATTTGTTACTCTATAAATTTTTCCCTCTCTCTCCAAACCATCAATTCCTATATGTTTTGATTCATAATATAAAGCACAAGCACTCGAGCAGTGTGCACAGCTTGATGGGACTTTGTTAAGCTCCCAAGCATTTGAGACATACTTAAAGTCTGTACTCGCCATAGCTCCAACAGGACAAACAGCGATACACTCACCACACTCAATACAGCTCTTCATATTAATGTCAATCTCAGACTTATAACCGCCTGGCTTTATATAGAGTGCTTCAGCACCTATAATCTCATTACATGCAGCTGTACATTTTTCACACATAATACAGAGACCCGGATCATATGTATGTACACCCCATTTTTTCTTTTTACGTGCTTGGTCACGAACTGCAAATGTCTGCTCATCTAAACCAAAGTCTAAAGTTTTATTTTGCAGATCACACTCACCAGACTTATCACAAACACCACACTGAAGAGGATGATTTACATTATACATCTTCATAATATTTTGACGCTCTGTATAAAGAGCCTCAGAATCTGTAATAACTTCTATTCCCTCAACTGGAGGAGTATTACAAGACAAGACAAAACCATTCTGTCCTTTAACTTCAACCGAACACATTCTACAAGATGCGTTTGGTGTTGTTTTTGGAAGATAACACATGGTTGGAATATAAGCTCCAACACTTCTAGCCACTTCTATTATAGACTCACCCTGAGCAGCAGCTACTGAGATACCATCAATTTTAAAATTTATCATTTTATCATTCATCATACCTCCTTAGTTTGCTACCATAGCTATGTAATAACAGCGCATACATCTTTGAGCTTCGCTTATAGACTGCTCTTGAGTGAAACCAAAATTCACCTCTTCGTTGTTATATTTTCTAATGTCTATATCAAGTACTTCAGAGTGAGCACGAGGTACACCAGCTAACCAACCGGTAATTTTCTCATTCTTATTATAGACTTTCATCTTACGAAGATGATCCTCCATAATCTCATCATCACTTAGAGTTACTTCTCCACTCTGGACATATCTAGATATAACAGAAGCACCGCGTTTGGCCTGACCAACTGCGTTTACAATTGTCATCGGACCATATTCACAATCTCCTGATGCAAAGACACCTTTACGAGAAGTCATATAGTCTTTTCCGTTTGTCTTCAGGGTTGCCCATGAAGTCATAGCTAATTCCCACTCCTCAGGAATAAAATCTAAATCAGCAGACTGAGAAACTGCAGGGATTAGGTAGTCAACATCTAGGCTAAAATCATCATCATCTATTTTAACTAACTGCGCACGGCCACCATCTGGATCTGGAACAAGTTCAAACTTGTTAAAATCAAGTGACTTCAGAGTCCCATTTTCATCATTCATTCTCTCGACTGCTGAGTGAAAAATAAACTCTACACCCTCTTCAACTGCTTCGTGGTACTCTTCATAGGTCGTATTGCGGATAATAGTCTTTTCATCACGACGGTAAATCATGATAACTCTCTTAGCCCCTGCACGAATAGAGCATCTCACAACATCCATAGAGGTAAAACCACCACCTACACAGACAACAGTCTTACCAGTTAAATCTACATGGTCACTCGGTAACATCTGCTGCTCTTGAGTCTCTTTAGGTACTTTAATATCAAACTTCTCATAAAGGTTTACTCTGTCGAGAAAATCGATAGCTCCCCAGTAACCCTTAACTTCTGGGTTTTCATTGTCACATCTAACTGCTTTAGAGATACGAGTACCCGATGCAATCATTGTTGCATCATAAGATGTCTCGAACTCTCTCATTTCATCAGCTGTAACTCTATGATTTATGATAAAGTTAACACCCAAATCTTTAACAGCTTCGATATCTTGTTGATACTTATCCCACGGCATACGATACTGAGGAACTCCAACCGTAACCTCGCCACCAAGAACGGGAAGTGCTTCATATACATCAACATCAATACCATCAAGTGCTAAGTAGTAAGCAGTTGTAAGACCAGCAGGTCCCGCTCCAATAACTGCTACTCTCTTACCAATAGACTTTTTCTTTTTCCCCTTTCCAGGGTGAAAAAATCCAAAACCGTGATCAGTCTCATAATCAGCACCGATACGTTTTAACTCCATAATAGAGATAGGCTCATCAAGATTACCACGACGACAAGCATCCTCACATGGATGAGGACAAACGCGACCACAAGTGTGTGCAAGAGGCATAGTTTGTCGAGTAGCCTTAAGAGACTCATCTAACTTTAGGTCTCTAACACCCTCTATATAAGCAGGAATATCAACATGTGCAGGGCATGCATCCGTACATGGTGCTGTTATTTTGGCGATATAGTTCACATCTTCACTGTAGTGCTTAGATGGCTTCTGCTCATCTATACACTCCATAAATGTATCTTCAAAATGCGTCATAAGATCTAAGATTGGATTTGGTACAGTTTTACCAATCTCACACTTAGATGTCATCTGCATACTTTTGCTTACTTCTCTTAAGTGGTCTAAATCAGCAACTGCACCTTCACCACGTGCAATTTTATCAAGTTGGTCATATAAAATACGACCACCCCATCGACCTGGAGCACATCGTCCACAAGCCTCTGAATACTCTTGATACTGAGCAGCATACTCCATTGCTAAACGGATCACATCTACATCAGCATTAAATAATGCAACGCCATCCCAGCCAATAAAGGCTTTAGAATCACGATGATCATCATAAGTTGCCGGTAGATTATATGCTGATTTTTCCCACTCTTCTTCTGGTTTGCCAACATTATTGATGTGCTCCCCATTCCAAGTAGAAAAATAGACCTTACTCATTCATCTAGTCCTGTTTACTTCTTAGTTACGATAGTCCAATCGACTTCGTTAAACTTTAAAGAGTTCACTAACTCATATCCACACTCTTTTACAAGATCTGCAGATTTTTGAATAGGTGAAAAATCCCCTATCTCAAATAAAAAGATAGCAACTTCACCCGCTTTATGCTCGCCCAAAATCTCTTTCATACGAGGCTCAAAATCTTTTTTTAAATGTCTTAAGTCATATCTTTTCATTATCTGTCAACCTCACCAAATACGATATTTGTAGTACCAATAATAGAAACAACATCCGGGATATAGTGACCAGGTAAAAGGTCAGTTAAGATTCCCGTGTGCCAAAACGATGGAGCACGTAGTTTGAGTCTATATGGGTATGGTCCACCCTGAGAGTTAATATAAAACCCAAGTTCACCTTTTGGTGATTCTGTTGGAATGTATACTTCACCAACTGGTGGTCTCATACCTTGTGTTACAAGTACAAAGTGCTGCATAAGTGAATAGTTCTGAGTCATAATATCAAGCTTTGGAGCTGAGATATATCTAGGAGAGTGGGCCATTAGTTCAGTCTCATTATTCTTAACACACTCTTCATACATATCTATTGTTTGATAAAGAATCTTTGCAGACTCTCTCATCTCTTCCATATATACACGATAACGAGCGAAGTTATCACCCTTATCAGACCAAGGAACGTTGAACTCTACTTCGTCATATAACTCGTATGGCTCTTCTTTACGAATATCCCAAGCTACACCTGAAGCTCTTAACATTGGACCTGTACAACCCCATGAAAGTGCCATCTCTTTTGAGATAGTACCAACCTCTTCCATTCTCATTAACCAGATACGGTTAGTATCAAGAAGATCTTCATAATCTTTAATGTTTGCAGGAAGTTTATTCAAGAAAGTTCTTAACTGCTCAATAAATGAGTCTTGAATATCTAAAGGAACACCACCAATACGAATAGCCGCATGTGTCAGACGTGCCCCACAATAACCCTCGATGATATCCATAAGATACTCTCTCTCACGGAATGCGAAAAGGAATACTGTCATAGCACCGATATCTAGAGCAGTTGTTGCTAACCAGAAAAGGTGAGACATAAGACGGTTAATCTCTAAAAGCATCATACGAATTACTTTCGCACGACGAGGAACTTCTACATCTATAAGCTTTTCAACTGCAAGTGCAAAACCGTAGTTGTTTGAAGATGAGGCGATATAATCCATACGGTCTGTTGTAGGCATAAACTCGTTATAAATCATATTTTCAGCCATCTTCTCCATACCACGGTGAAGATATCCAACATCTGGGTGTGCTTTTACAATCTGCTCTTGTTGAAGATGAAGCATTAAACGCAACTGCCCGTGAGCAGAAGGGTGCTGAGGACCGAAGTTTAATATGAGCTCATTATCATCTCTATCAAAAGTAATGTTTTCAAAAAACGGTGTTAACCTGTTTGTTACTTGTGCCATATCTTATACCACCCTATCTTTGTGGATCATCAATAATTTTTGATGACTCTTTATCGAATTTTTTAATTAAGAACACGCCACCATCTTCTTGGTAAGATTGTTCTGTTTTTTCCATGTCGTCTGTAATTTCAGTTCCCTTAGGCACTTCATAACCTAAACGAGCAAAACGCTCTGAATCATATCTGTCAACTCTAGCAGTATCACGAATCTCTGGTCCAATTGTATCTCTTGCTTCTTTACCATAAATCTTATCTACTTCATACCACGCAGCAAACTCATCACCCTCTAAAGGATAAGTCTTAAGAAGTGGATTTCCTTGCCAGTCATAAGGCATAAGAATTCTTTTCATAAATGGATGTCCATTTGCTTCAATACCAAACATATCAAACATCTCACGCTCTGACCAATCAGCTGAGCGGAAAAGCTCATTTACAGAGTCAACAGCCTCACCATTGTTTATAAAGTATTTGATACGAATACGCTTGCGTTTATTCATACTTAGCATCTGATAAAAGATTTCAAAAGTGTTATCTTTTGCCAACCAGTCAATAGCGCTCATCTCTGAAAGTTGAGTATATTCCAGCTCATCTCTCATAAGCTCTAAAACGCCATAAATATCATTTGCATTGATATAAACAACCATCTGCTCAACTTGAATGAAAGCCTCTTTTACTTCAAACTTAGCTTTAATAGCTGTTAAGTCTGCTGCAAACACTTCATCGCTCTCTACCTCTTGCTTTGGTACTTGAGGTGCAACATAGTATCTATCTGTATAGTACGATTTTGCTTGTACATTGTCTTTAGGTGTATAGGCTCTCATTACATTAACCTTTTAGCTTTTTGTGCTTTAGAAGCATGATTAGCACGAATTTTTTTCTGTAGCAGCATCACACCATACTGAAGTGTTTCTGGACGAGGAGCACAACCAGGAAGGTAGAGATCAACTGGAATAATTCTATCAACACCTTGAACTGTTGCATAAGTGTTGAACATACCACCAGTATTTGCACATGAACCCATAGAAATTACCCATCTAGGCTCAGTCATCTGATCATAAAGTCTTTTAATAAACTCAGCGTGTTTTTTTGTAAGAGTTCCAGCAACAATCATAACATCCGCTTGACGTGGTGATGCTCTAAAAATTGTTCCATAACGGTCAAAGTCAAATCTAGAAGCACCAGATGCCATCATCTCGATACCACAACAAGCAAGACCATATGTTAGTGCCCATAGTGAGTTAGATCGACCCCAGTTTACAATTTTATCAATACTTGTAAGAGCTACTGGTAAACCACCATCTTGTGTATAATTTACTTTATGTTGTGCCATTCTAGGGCTCCTTTTTTCCATGCATATACGAAACCAATTGTTAAGAGTAAAATAAACATTAACATCTCAGCAAAACCAAACCATCCAAGAAGTTTAAAATCTACTGCCCATGGGAACATAAATACGATTTCAACATCAAATAGTAAAAATAGAAGTGCGAACAGGTAAAACTGCGGAGAGATTCTATTTGGTTGTCTAGTTACTTCTGGTCCACATTCGTAAACCGATAGTTTAATCTTTTCGCTATCTTTTGCAGCTAATGCACGAGAAGCTAAACGAGCTATCACTGTTGTTGCATAGAATGCTCCAAACGTGATTATAAAAAGTACAAATACCCCAAAATACGGATTTGCTGTAGCAATATGATCCATATAACCTACCTTTAAATTTAAAAGCTATATCTATAAAAGATATAACCTTTTTTTATATTTGTTCTCTAACAGTTTCAAACAGCCTCCGTTAGGGAAAACTATGAATTAATTATTAGAAATAACAGTTACTGCACTATATCAAAAAGAGTATTAAAAAAAAGTTATTGATTAAAAAAAGAAAATCAAATGTCACTTATCGCAACATTGACTTTTTTGTGTAGAAAACAAGTGTGTAGTATCGTAATCTATTCTAAATAGAGTTACTATTTGTTTAGAAACCCCATAGATTTTTCACTATCAAAATTTGCATCTTTTTCTCTTTGAATCTCATCTGTGAAATCCTTAAGTTTAAAGATTGGATTATCGCTTACTGCAACTTTATAAGCGGTATTTTTTACTATTAAGTTTATCTGACCACCAGTTAGAGAGTATGTTGCCAACTCCGTAGCGTCAAAGTTTTTCTCATAAGGAGCATCAACAGGAAGCATCTTTTTCCAGAGTTGTTCACGCTGCGTTTTATCAGGCTTTTTAAACTCTATCTTGTAGTTAAAGCGCCTTGAAAATGCTTTATCTATATTTTCTAAAAGGTTTGTAGTGGCAATCAGCATTCCTCTAAAGTTCTCTATCTGCTCTAAAAAGATATTTTGCATCTGGTTATGCATCTGGTCTGAGCCAGTAATATTTCCACTGCTTCTGGCTCCTAAAAACTGATCTGCTTCATTTAGTAACAAAATAGGCTCTGTTTTAGTCTTCTCACTCAGTTCATAGAAAGTATCAAAAATCTTACGAACATTTTTTTCACTCTCTCCAACATACATAGATAAGATTTTCGAACAATCAAAAGCAAGAACTTGTCGTTTAAGTGATTTTGCAAGTGAATAAGCCGTCATAGTTTTACCTGTTCCAGCCGCTCCGTAAAAAATAATCCTAGCATCAATACCACTCTTTTTATCTTTTATACCCCACTTAACTAAACGCGATACAACCTCTTTATCAACCTGTTTCATAAGGTTATCAAGTGTCTCCTGCGTTTTCATATTTAAGACAACATCCTCCAAAGAGGTCTCACTATCTATAAGTTCAAAAATATCCTGTTCTTCGATAAGTGCATTTAGCTTCAGTCGTGTTACCTTTTTTCTCTTTTGCGGATGAATTATACTTTGAAGAACATCATCCACTATATAAAAAGAGCGTGAAATTCCACCAAAAGGGTTAAGCATCTCCTCGTAATCAATAATTCCAGCACTTAAAAGGTTTGAGCCATCTTCTAAAAGAGAGCGATTTTTAATACGCTCATATTCATCTATCGATATTAACTCAATTAAGGAGTTCATCTCACGAAGTGAAGTGTCTGAGGCACTATACTCTTCACGAAGTAGCGCTATAAATATAACCTGTTCATAGTCACTCATCTTTTTCTGTTTAAAAAACTTATCTAATACTAATGCTTCTGAAGTCTCACTCACACGCTCTTCTATGCGTTTTTCAAGAAGCTTAAGCTTATTTTGAACTCTATCTATTCCTAAAGAGTGCTCATGAACATTTTGACGTATTACTGACATTTTTTGATACAACTCTATTCTAAAGAACTGATCTTGAAGATACTCCAAATGATCACCATAAGGTTTAATATCTGGCAGATCCAAATCAAGTGTGCCATCTTGTAAAAGTTTTAAAAATGATGGTGTCAAACCTACTGCAGTATTTAAAAGTTCAAGTGGAGTTACTTCGGAAATTTTCAAAGGAGTGAAACTTTGTTGATGTAACCAACCAAGTTCAAGCAAATTTTTAAGCTCTTTGAGATGTGCTAAGTGCTCATAGTTCTGCGTTTCATAAAGGTCTTGAAGAAGTTCTAAAACTAGAACATCATCTTGTCCTTCAATATATTTTTTTGCTAAATACTGAAGCATTTTCCCTTCAGTATTGCTACATTTTAAATGTATGAAAATATCAGATTTTTCTATTTTTTTCTCTGATAAAAAATTAACTAATGTTTGCAATTTTTTCCTTAAAATTTATAACCTAAACCAGCAGAGATAAGAAGTGCATTTGAGTTGCTAAATTCACCATCAATACTGTCATTTTTCACTATACGGTCTTCTTTCATAGTATAAAGAACACCAAGTCCAATATCCATACTATCGTTCATTGTATAACGACCACCAAAAGAGAATGCAATAGAGTCGTTTCCAGGAGATTCAAAACCTAAAGTGGCTTCTGGTGTTGGCGTTTCATCTATAACAAAACCAGCCATAAGAGTATAGGTATCTAACTCTTGAGTTAACCCTAAGCGAAATGCTGAAGTATCTACCCAGTCTCTAGCAATCGGATCATCAAACGAAGCTACTAAGACATTAGGAATAGGACTTACATAGTTAAAATCTATCGATTCATAAGCTGACCAAAATGTTCTCTCATATACAAACTCTACTGTTGTTTTTGTAGGAAATGTGTATGCCATAGCAAGATTAAGTGCAGCAGGGATAGGAACTGTTAAAGAGGCTCCTCCATCATATGCTTTTGCATCACCAATATATAACTTAGCATTACCCTCTGTAGTCAAATCAACATTAGAGCGATATGTAAGAGCTAAGTCTATACTATCTGTTGGTTTGTATGAAAGCGCAAGGTTATAACCAAAATCTACACTATTTCCCTCCATATCTCGTGACGCAGTTGATGAACTTACTACTTCACCTGAGGAGTAAAGCATTCTCACACCACCGGCAATGGCAACTTTATCCGTAATACTATAAGCAAGGGTTGGGTTCATCTCAATCACAGCAAGAGAAAATTTTTCTGCTGTAGATTGTGCTGGTTGTTCTCTCCACTCTCTAGTTAGTCCACCTGGAACAAACATCGCAAAACCTACCTTAATCCCACTCTCTCCAATTTTTGGAGATACATAAAAGAGTGAGGGTACAATTGCAGTTTGCTCCTCAGCATCAATACCACCTGAGGGTGTAGTTATACCTTGTGCTGTACCCTCAAAGTTTGTAGCTGAAGTACCTACATACATTAAGTTGGCTTCTAGATGATTTCTATTATCCATAAACATCATATTAGCAGGATTGTCAAAAGCTACATCCGCATCTTTTGCATGTGCAATATTTGCTCCAGCAAGTGCTACAGAGTTTGATGATGCTTCAGGAATATCATACCCACCGGCATACAGAACGCTACTTGCGATTAATGAGAGCGTAGTTACTTTTAATAATTGTGTTTTCATATTATAAATCTCCATTTCTTATTGCTGCGAACCACTGCACTGCGGCACCATATGCCGTACTACCACATCTTTGATGTACTAATGGGGCCGATTCTGTCGCAGGAGCTATTACATCCGTTGGAATTGAAGTTAAAGTTATGTTTTCTGCTCCATTATCAACCATTGAACTATATGTATCCTGAGCTATACTAAAAGGAATAATCTCATCTTCATCACAATGAATTAAATTCATTTTTGCCTGAGGAACCCAATCATCCGTACTATTTTCTACTAACGCTTCTCTAAATACGCCACCTGTATTTATACTGTTTTTATAATCATCAATAAGTGTTGTCTTAAAAAGCGCATCGGCTGTATAAGTTCCAAAACCATAGTTTTCAGTCAAACCAAGAGATGTGTGAATAGCGATATTATTATTAGAACCTAAAAACAGATTATGATACATTTGAGTATCCTCTTCAAGAACAACGTCTGATAAAGAGATTTCATCATTATAGTAAGCATAAGAGTCTGCTAAATAACCAAGAAATGCTGGATAAATCATAGTATTACTAGCATCAATCTCAATATCTGCTAAGGCTTCTAAATCATATGGTCCAGCCATAGGAGCTACGCCCATTAAATTAACACTATCAAAATTCTCTTCAACCTCTTGAGCTAGAGCCATAGCAGTATATCCACCTTGAGAGTATCCAGAAATATAGAGTTGATAATTTAATGCAACGCCACTCTGTTCCATATAGTATATACTTGCTTTAACCATATCTAATGAATCTCTGGCTGAAGCTTCTTTTAGCATATATGGATGAGGAGTATCTTTTGAAGATCCATAACCAATATAGTCAGGTATAACTGCTGCAAATCCAGCATACCCACTCATTAATACAGCTGTAGAGTTCTCTGGTAAACCGCTTGGAACTTCTACATTTGATGGAGCTTCAATATCTTCAAAGTTCGTAATATGATTTTCACAAATCATTGAAACAGAAAAAGGGCTTTGTCCCATTGCAGCTCTGTATGCTTGATACTCCGGACTAGCAGTAGGGATAACAAGAAGACCAGAGGCGACTACTGCTTCATCATTCTGGTTTGTAGTATTATAGGTTATTTTTACAGCCTTGTAACCGAAGGCATTTGTTGCATTTTCATCTATAGAGCCCCTAACAACCTGAAGCATTACAGATGTGTTAATATCATCAATTATCACTGCGTCTACAAACTCGTTTGCACCAGAAACAGTATTTTCATCCGTATTATCTATTCCACAAGCGCTAAAAAGTGCTAAAGAAGAGACTAGAGCAAAAGCTATTGAGCTTTTTCTTATATGTTTAATCAAAACTAACTCCTTAAATAAATTAGAATTAGTCTAACTAAAAAAACATAAAAATGTTAATTATTTTACAAATGAGTAGAGAAGTTCTATCTCTTCTTTCCAAATAGTATCATCAATCGTCTCAAGTACAAGTGGAATATCATCCATTCTCTCATCTTGCATTATAAACTTAAAGGCATCAAGGCCTATCTCACCTTTTCCAAGTGAGTGGTGTCTGTCTACGTGAGAGCCTAAAGGTGGTTTTGAGTCATTTATATGCATTCCCATCAAGTACTTAAAACCTACTATCTTCTCAAACTCATCCCATGTTTTATCATATGCTTCTCTTGTTCTTATGTCATATCCTGCTGTAAACATATGACAGG
>JAYEMB010000085.1:0-14386 GCA_034717855.1 Campylobacterota bacterium | reverse complement strand
AAAATATAAGTGAAGAGAGAAGTAGGGTTGTGACAGCTTTAGATGATAGCGACATAGGTTACCTTTTGTAGAATTATGTGATTATAGCAAAAAATGTCTAGTAAATGTGAAAATTAAGTGCTCAGTCTATATTTAATCAAGTATTTAATTAGAAAAATGTAAAATCATCATAATTAAACTGGAGAGCTAAATGATACAAAAAATCAAAAAATACTCTACTACCAACACCCTGGTTATTCTTGGAATCGTTTTAGGTGTTGCGTTTGGAAGTTTCTTACCGGAATTGGCACTAAAACAGCAGGTAATAGGGCAGATGTTTATAAGTTTTTTAAAGATGTTGGTTGTCCCTTTAGTATTTGCAAGTATCTATGTGGCAATTCTTGGTTTGGGTAGCTTAGAGGATCTTAAAACAATTGGTCTTAGAACTATTGGTCTCTATCTCCTAACAACTACACTCGCAGTTGTTTTAGCAATAGTAGTGATGAATATGTTTCCAATTGGTGAGGCTAGAGCACTTGAGGGACTGGAGTATGCCAAAGCTTCTCAAGTTGCTGAGTTTTCCTTCTCTGCTATGATATTGAGTTTTATTCCAACAAATATTTTTTCAGCTCTCTCTTCGGGTGCTATGATGCAGATAATAGTTTTCGCAGTATTTTTTGGGATAGCATCTCTGCATATGAAAGAGCATATGCAGATAACAATGATGGATTTTTTTAATGCAGTTACAAATGCAATGCTAACGATGGCAGAGTGGATTATAAAACTGACTCCAATTGGTGTTTTTAGTCTTATATCTTATGTGGTAGCAGAGCAGGGCGTATCTGTTATTTTAGGACTCTGGAAATATATCTTAATGGTACTGGTAGTTATTGTGATTCACGGGATAGTAACTCTTCCTGCTATTTTAGCTATTTTTGGTCGTATTCGTCCATTTAAGTACCTAAGCAGTGTTCGTGAAGCTCCGATAATGGCGTTTTCAACTGCTTCAAGTGCAGCCACTCTGCCGGTATCTATGAGAATCGTTGAAGAGGTTGGCGGTGTTGATAAGAAAAATGCATCTTTTGTTCTGCCACTTGGTGCTACAGTCTCAATGGATGGAACAGCAGCCTATTTAACAATCGCTATACTTTATATCTCTCATTTAGCCGGAGTTGATTTAAGCTTTATGGAGCAGGTTCTTTTAGGGATTACTATTGTTTCACTAAGTGTAGGTGTCGCAGCACTGCCAAGTGCCTCTTTGGTTATGATGGTCGTGATTTTAAACCAAATTGGTCTTCCTGTTGAGTATATTGCAGTAATCGTAGCAGTAGATAGGATTTTAGATATGGCCAGAACATCTCTGAATATTACATCTGATTTGGTTGTTGTGAAGATAGTTGATCAGATGCAAAAACGTCAAAAATAAAAGGAATAGAATGTTAAAACTTATACTTTCGATCTTAGTTGTTTCATCACTACTAAACGCAGATACAAAAGAGGCCCTAGAAGCTTTTAAGAAGAAAGATTATGTGACTGCGTTTAAGCTATATGAAGAGAGTGCTAAAGCAGGGGATACTACTGCTCAAAATGCTCTTAGTTATCTCTACTTTAATGGAATTGGTGTTGATAAAGACAAGGCTAAGGGTATAGCTTGGTTAGAAAAATCAGCTCATGGAATGGACTCCACTGCTCAGTATGACTTAGGGATGATGTATCTTGTAGGAAATAATGTTAAGCAAGATACTACACTTGCTTTTACCTGGCTCGATAGCTCTTCTGACTTAGGGAACGCAAAGGCTCAGTATAATCTATCTCTAATGTACTATAGAGGTGATGGAGTTGATGAAAACGTAACAAAGAGTGTAGCTCTTTTAGAAAAAGCTGCAATAGGTGGACATGTTGAGGCTCAAAAAAATGTAGGTCGAATCTATATGCAACTACTCAAATTTGATAAGGCAGCTCAATGGTTAGAGTTAAATGCTTATGAAGGTGATGTTGAGTCATATTACCTTTTAGCAGAGATCTACTGTACGCAAGAGAAGTTTATAAAAGCAAAAAAATGGGCGCAGATGTCAAAAGATGCCGGAAATGCAGATGCAGAACTTCTTTGGTTGAAGTATAATTTAGAAAAATATTAATTATAAGAATAAATAGAGTATAATAAGTTTACTTTAAATTTAGGGGATTTAAAATGAAACTTATTCTAAGTATATTAGCTCTACTAACTTTAGCTACAAACGCAGTAGCAGCCTATCCAACTTCTGAGTCTTGTAACGAATGTCATGAGAATATCTACCGTGAACATACAAAGTCTATGCACCATAAATCAACAATTTTTGAAAATGAAGTGCATAGAAAAGTTAAAAACGCAGTAGATAAAGATAAATACAAATGTGCTATCTGTCATATGCCCGGGGCTCAAAACTTAAGAGCTTTAATGAATGGTACTGAGCAACCAAATCACAAGAAGCATAGACAAGCAGATGGAGTCTCTTGTTTCTTCTGTCATCAAATAAGTAAAATCTACAACTCTGATGCACATAAAATCAACTTTTCAAATTACCAAGGCGAGAAGAAACCAACAGTTTTTGGGAATCTAAAAAAGCCATATGAGAGTAATGAGCATAACTCACAGAGTAATGAGATATATAAAAACTCTGAAGTTTGTATGGGTTGCCACTCTCATAAACAAAATGCTAAAAAGTTTGAAGTTTGTAATACCAAGAATGAGTATGATAAAACAAGTGACTGTATCGGTTGTCATATGCCAAAAACATCTGGAACGATTGAAAAAGAAGATAAGGGTATACGAGATGAGTACGCTTCTCATGAGTTCTTAGGAGTTCACTCTGCAGAGATGATTAAAAAAGCTGTTAAGTTAGAGCTTTCATATAAAGATGGTGTTATAGAACTTACTATTGACAATAGAATGGGTCACGCGATTATAACTCATCCAATGCGTCTGAAATTTGCTAAAACTGTTGTTACAAGAGATGGAAAAATAATCTGGAGTAATTTTAAAGAGACTCCTCTTGAAGATAAAGAAGCTACTTTTATTATAGTATTTAAAGATGATCAAGGTAATGCCGCTATGCCTCATGAAGCGATAGGCTATAAGTTAAACCGTAATTTAAAAGCTTCACAGAGTAAAACAGTTCACTATAAAGTCGAAGGACTTAAGCATGGTGATGAGATAACAACAACTTGGATAAGTTATATTGTAAACCCTAAAATTGCTAAAAAACTAGACATAACTACAAAAGATATTATCAAGCCTTATCAAGGTATTGAAGAGTCAATCTACGTATATTAAAATCAGAATCTAAATTCTGATTTTGTGTCAGTAGCTGATTAATAAATTTTCTAACCTTTAATTCCATCAACTCTTGGAGAGAGTAAAAAGCCAAAAAATACTTTGATGTAGAGTATAAATGGTATAGTCCAAACAATACTTGAGTAGAGATATAACTCACTAGTGTACTCTTCAAAGAACGGGATTAGTCCTCTCATGAGAGTTGCAACTATTATCAAAATCACCATCATGTGCGTATAGATATTTGCTGTTAGATGACGACCTGTATGTATCCACCCTATTACAACCATAATCATAAGGTAGGTAAGCCCATACCCGCCGCTAGTTATAAAGTGTCTAAAGTGATTAATCGCATAAATATCATCATTTAAAATATCCCAACCCATGAGAGCATATCCAAGACTAATCAATACAAAAATAGCTGATAAGTAGAGTACATAAGGCTGATTCCAGATAAATTTATCTTCTAAATTATAGTCACTTGTAATTGCTAAAATAGCAGCACCGGCAGCTAATCCCAACCAACCTAAGGCAGAGTTTTCTGGGTATAGAAATTCAACAAGTGTAAAAACTATAACACTAAAAACAGCGAGATTAGTTAGAGGAGGTCGTGAGATATAGATATCATCTATCTCTTTATCTTCCATCAGCTCATTGATAGCTTCCATATTTACTCTTCTCATAGCGAGTAAAATAAGTACAACATGTGCGCCTAGTGCAATTTTTAGTATGTCCATTGCCGAAGTCTGTGCAAAACCTGCCTGAGCTGCAAAAAACCATGTCTCAATAATCAAAAGAGCAACCAAGGCATAGCCTAAACTAGCGTGACGTTGGAGTCTATCTAAGACAACATCTTTTGCAAACCATATAAGCCAAACTAACATTGAGAGGTTTAAAATTGCCGCTACATAAACACCAGTGATATCTATAAACCAAAAACTAACTCGTCCTGCAAGCCATAAAATCATTACATATTTGAGTTTTTTACCTATGAGAGGTACTGCTCCAGGGAAAAGTTCCGGTAATCCAGTTGTTAAAAACGCCATGACACCAGCTGTAAGTATTCCAAAAAGCATCTCATATACATGCCATGTCAGAGTATCATTCATAAATGGAATAGCTAAAACATCACTCCAAACAAGTCCCCATAAAAGCATACTGATAATCATATATGGAGCAAGTAGTAAAAATACAGGACGAAAACCGTAAGCTAAATAGGTAGGTACATCTTTTTCATCCGGATAGTATAGATAGTGATTGGTTGCGTGTAACTTATCTTCTGTTTTATTTTCACTCATTATTTTAGCTCCAATTCAAATGTATCAATTATCTCTGCATCTTGCAGTATCTTTGCACTCTCACCATAAACATATTTGTCATCTCTCTCATTTTGAGGAAGAGAATAATTGAATTTTTTCACAATATGTCCAGGGTCTGCTTTTAAAAGTAAAATCTCATCACTAAGTCTGATAGCTTCCATCAAATCATGTGTGATAAATAAAATGCTTATCTCTTTGTTGGCAATCATCTCAATGAGTACAGTTTGTAACTCTTTTTTTAGCCCAATATCCAGAGCCGAAAATGGCTCATCTAAAAATAGTAGTGAGGGTTCAACCACTAAGGCTCTTGCAAAGCTAACTCTCTGCTTCATTCCCCCACTTAAGTCTTTAGGAAATTTGTCAAAATCTTCCTCTTCTAAACCAAATCTAAGAGCAATCTTTTGTGATTTTTCTATTGCCTCTTTTTTACAAATACCTTTTGCTGAGAGACCGATGGCGATGTTATCTATTACATTTTTCCAAGGAAGAAGTCGCCCCTCTTGAAATGCAAAAGAGGTACTTTCAAAACTATTTTTTATACTTCCCTCTTCAACATCTAAAAGACCTGCACAAAGGTGCATAAGTGTAGTTTTACCACCACCGCTTGGACCAACAATTGAAAGGATCTCTCCCTTTGTTATCGTAAAATTAATATCTCGTAAGGTCTCTGTAAAACCAAAGTGGTGATTTAATTTTTTTACTTCTAACTTCTCCATAACTCAACCTCTCTCTTAATCGGCTCTAAAATGATGTACTCTATAAACATAAGTGAGCCTATCATTATGACAACAAGTGCTAAGGCTGTTGGAGTATCTAGCTGACTTCTTGCAACGGCTAAAGATGCTCCCATACCATCACTTGTAGCTAAGAGTTCAGCCATGATAACTATCTTCCAAGCCATACCAAGACCACTTACCCATGCAGGAAAGATGTATGAGAAGATATGTGGAAAATATACATCTACAAACTTCATATGCCAAGGAAGATTAAAACTATCCGCCATCTCTTTTAAATCTCCATCAAGTGTTCGCGTTCCTTGCAAAGCTCCAACAAAGATGATAGGAAAAGAGGCGATTATAACCGTAAATATAACAGTTTCGTCTCCCATTCCAAACCAAATCATCGCTAAAACTATCCATGCGATAGGAGGCATACCAACGAGTATAGTTACTATAGGACGACTCATCATAGAAGCAGTTGCAAAAAAACCAGCTATAAGCCCAAGTGCAGAACCAAGAAGTAAAGAGACTCCAAAACCTACAGATGCACGATAGAGAGTAGTATTTATCTCAAGCCATACAGTTTCATCATTGAGCATTAAAACAAGTGTTTTGAAGGTCTCAAGAGGAGAGGGTAGAACTAAATCTCCATATACTTGATTCCCAAAATCCCAAAACGCAATGAAGAGCAGAATTGAAGCAATCGCTCCCCAACCACTCCAAAGATAAGCTGGAAAATCTTTAATAATTTTAATCACAAAATTCAAATTGACTCCTTATTTGATAATTATTATTGAAATAGTAACATATTTGATATTGATTATCATTGATATTTATCAATATTTCAAGGGTAAAAGTTGTAGTAGTGAAATATAGTTGTAAACCTCTTTGTTAGCTTGAGTGTGTAACAAAGAGAGAAGGTAGGAGTTTAGTAGTAAAAACCATTATCAGGAATTTTTCCACCTATACTTTTAGGATTATTATTTTTTAAAATCCCAAAGAAGAAATCTAAATCTTTTTTGGCATCATAAGCAGTTATATCATTTAACTGAACATGCTCCATACTATCAGCTACGGCATCTGCGTTTAACATCGGTATATACTTACTAACAAGCTCTCCTGCCTCTTGTGGATGAGACTTATACCATTGTAATGATTTTTTATACTCTTCATTAAATCTTTTGACAATATATGAATCTTTTTTGCCTACTATAGCCACACCAGCTTCAGGAATTTTACCCTCTATTTTAAACACTTCTCCCCACTCTTTTTCTAAGTCTGAACTTCTATAGAGGTCAGGTGCTATAAGTTTTAAGGGAAAAGAGTCGGTTTTTCTCAGTGCCATAGAGATTGCTGGTTCTGCTAAAAGAGCATGGTCAACTCGTCTCATTATTAACATCTGCATAGCATCTATCGGTGAGCCTACATATTTTAGATTAAAATCTTTTTTAGGGTCTAAGCCCTGCTGTTTTATAATCTCTTCAAAAACAATATCAGGCATATCGGCTCGAAATGGCATCGCAATATCACACCCTTTAAAATCAGATAGAGTTTTTTTACTCTTATCTCTTGTAATCATTCCGAGGATTCCCCAAACAGAAACATTTATGAGTTTAATATCGACTTTTTTGTTGTAAAGATTCGCAGCCACATTTGTTGGAATCGCTATAAAATCTGCTCTTCCTCTAAGGGTTAAAGCACGTAGCTCATCAGGGTTTTTCCATAGAACAAACTCAAGCTTATTGGTGACATCTGCGAGAGCATTCGTCTCTATCATATGTAGTAGTGGGTGTGATACTGAAGCCATTGGACCACTTAGTACCAACTTCTCTTCTTTTGTAAACTCTACTGCGTTTAACGAGATGAGAAGAGTAGTGAGTAGTAGTATAGTTTTGAACATTTTATATCCTTGTATTGATAATCATTTTCAATGAAAGAAGTTTAACGGACAAAATCTTAATTATTGATTAATTATGATATTTATTATCAATTTTGTTTATGAAGTTGGGGCGATGCCTTGACTTAGTAGCTGAGTAGCTACTTGACATATATGAAATGGGGGTCGTTGAGAATTTTATGTCAGTAATTGACAGTCATTACTTGGGTTAATTATGTTGAGCTTTTTGAAATGTATTTGATAATTTCGTTCATCTCTTCGATACTTAAACTCATTACAAACTCCTTCTTTTTTTGATTTAACAGTAGAGTGTTCAAAGAACTTATCTAACCATCCAACTAGTTGCTTTCTTACTTTTTAATGATTTTAGTTTTAGTCTTTCTAATGCGCTAAGTTCTATTTTTTTCATAGTTTTACCTCCTTTATATTTTTACAATAAAATTATAAAAACTATTAATTACCTAGTGGTTACAAGTTCGCTTAGCACTAGTTTGTGCTAAGGTCTAACTCTTTTACGATATAGAGAGTATTTTTATCTGTAATGTTTACATCATCAACAGTTATTACTTTTTTCTCCAAAACTCCACCTGATGACCATGTAGCAAAGTCATCATCGTTCAGTACACCCAATGTACTCTCATCGATTACAATCAAGCCTTCCATCTTGTCATGTGGATAATCGACTGCAGCAGCCATGTCAACAACTATAGTTTTTGATACAGGAGTGATACCGTTAGCACTTAGTTTCGTCCATGTATGATTTAAAACCACCTCTTCAAGTGTCTCCCCATCAATAGTTAAACCGTGTGTTGCGTTTTGTTCCATACCTGCGTTTAAAGTAACACCCTCAAGCTCTGTCCCTGTTGAGAGATCAATTTTATAAACATGTTTTTGTGCTGTAGGTGTCGCTGTTTTTGAGCCACCATTTAAGAAGTTCCCATCACGCTCAATGACTAAAAATTTCTCATTGTCCAGTGCAACAATCTCAGAGTTTGAATTCGCTGCAAGCTCTTGTTTATATAGGTACTGTTTTACAGCTTTTGTCTCAAGATTCACAGAAACAATACGAGTGATATCGAGTGTTTTAACTGCTGAGCTTGGATTATACATAGTTGATTGCATGATACCTACTAGAGTTGTTTGATCAGGTGTGATAGTTAAGCCTTCCATTCCACGATTTGCACGACGATTGGCAAATTCTGCTGGCAGGTTTATGCTTACACGTGTATCGTCTGCAAACGCATTGATACGATCTATTTCAACACCCTCTTCATTATAGTGAACGATGTGAGGACCATACTCATCACTAACCCAAAAAGTTCCATCTTTGAGTGCTGCAAGACCCTCTCCATCTAAGCCATAATCATCTATAAGAATGTTATTAGAAGCATCTTTTAAAGTGTTTCCATCAGCATCATAAGGTGTTTCACCTGTTCCGCCTAATGCGCTAGAGTTTGGAAGACCTGTGATATTCTCTCCATCACGATCTTTTAGTAAAATATCTTTTGCCTTAGTTACCGAGCCATCTTTGTTAAGTTCAAATAAGCCGATACGAGGTGTATATTCAGGCGTAGGGAATATTTTACCTTTACCATCAACACCTGTGTATGTTGCGTTTGGACCACGGTCTGTTAGTGCGTAGAAAAAATTTGTTCGTGATGGGTGTGCAGTTGCTGCTGAGCCATATCCACCATTACGAATTTCAAAAGTGTTTCCTGGATTTGAACCATCTTCAATATCATCTCGAAGAACACTGTATGGCAGGTCACTTCCCTCTAATGGAACAGATGAGGAATTTACTTCATCTGTATAACTTTTGATAGGGTGTTCTGATAGAGGCAACTTAGTCAAAGTCTGAGCATTTTCTTCAAGGTTACGCACAAAATCTACAAAGCTTAATGCATAATCGATATAAGTATTAACCCCCTCTCCACGTTCATCCTGAACTGTTTTAAAAGTAGTGTAACCGTCACGTCCAGCTGCTATGTAGTCATTCGTAGCTATAACGTAGATAGTAGCATCATTAATTTCTGAAAATATTTTAGTATCTCTATTCATAATTTCAAGATTTGAGATACGTGCGTTTGTTGCTTTAGTTACATCTATATCATAACGCAGACCATAAGCGTATGGAAATGAACCTGTTGAACCACCATTATCAAGGTAGTTTGTTAAAGCATCTTCTAAAACCTGCTTAATTTCACTTCCTTTCATATCGATTTCAAAGAGAGTGTTTGAAAATGGAAGGAGTGTGTAAGCTTCACCAATAGTAATCTCTCCATCATCGATAGCGATACGAACTCCTCCAGCATTTTGGATACAAGCATTAGCCCGTAAACTTTTATCATAAAATGATTTTGCAACTACAGGAGCGATGTCACTACCAAGTGCTAAGGTACTTACACCATCTTTAGTATCACCAGGAATGCGGTTATGTCCAAGGTACTCAGATGCCAAACCGATAACTTCATTTTGGCTGGCATCAAGTTCAGCGGTGTAAGGAGCTAGTTTAGCTTCAGTATCACTATCTTGTGTTACGATAGCCAATTGCTCATTAGCGTCAATTGTCGCCATAATTGAGCTGTACATTGTAGAGTTGACTTCAACACCATCTATGGTAAAACTGTCCCCCATCATCAAGACTGGGGATCCTGAACATTTTTCAACTAATCCCTCTTTAGAAAAATCAACTTGCATATCACCAACAACATAACTGTATTGCCAAGCAGATGCAACACAAACTGGTTCACCTGATTTTGATGTGATTTTTTGAGGATAGCTATCATAATGGCTTGTAAGGCCGACCATAGAGAAATCACCAACTAAAGAGTGAGAATCTCCATCGATAATAACATCAATTCCATCAACATTTTGAGCTAATCTAATATCATTATCTAAGCCGTAGTGACTTAGTAAAACTATTTTATTGATATCTTTTTCACGAAGTTCATCAACATATTTTTGTGTTGTTTCAATCTCATCCAAAAAAGTAATCTCATCACTAGGAGATGAAGATACCTTGGTTTTTTGTGCTATTGTTAATCCGATAATACCAATTTTTTCACCTTCTCTTTCAATAATTTTGTATGGTTCCCAATAGCCTTCAAGTATATTACCAGGCTCAGCAACAACATTGGCACTTACCATTGGTACATTTGGCATTAAATCAAGAAGTGCTTTTAGGCCCTCATCGCCATCATCAAATTCATGATTTCCAACAGCAACAGCATCCCAAATCACTTGTTCCATCATTTTAGCATCCGCTTCACCTTTAAATATTGTGTAGTACATCGTACCTTGTATAATATCACCAGCGTGGAGAGTGATAGGATTAGTTCTTGATGCCTGCAGCTCTTTTATTTTGCTTACTACACGAGAAAAACCACCTATTTGAGCTTTAGTCTTTATACCGTCAAAATAGAGGCTCTTTGATTCACTTGAGAGGTGTGAATGGTGATCATTTATATGTATAAAGCTTGCGGAAATTGCTTTATGACTTTTTATCGGTTCAGGTTTTGTATCATCACAACCACTCAAAAGTAATGCAGCTGCTACTATAGATGTACTTAATGTATATGCTAGTTTCATTGGAATTCCTTATATGAATAAATTTTTGTATTTTATAAAGTATAGATTACTCGTACATTACTACTGAGTTACAATAAATACATAAATTAACAATAATAAATTATAAAGAGTAGGAAAGTGTTTATGAGAATATCAAAGAGCTGTATATTACTATTTTGACACAAAGTGCCAAAATAGATTTAATTAGAATTTAATATCTAATATAATTGGATCATGATCAGATGCACGGTATACACCATCACCGTAAAGTGTTTCGTGTTGTGAAGAAGATTTATAATCATAATTGTAGTCAAGTACTTTTGGTTCATCAGTATTACTGTGCCATACTGTTACAGATCTTACTTTTGGTGCAAGATTTTGACTTACCATAGTGTAGTCTAATGTTCCAGACTCACCCTTATATACATAAGAGTACTCATCAGTAATGATATTTGTATAGCCAGCATTTTCCATAGCCACAATTGGGTCCTCTTTTGCATAAGCATTGAAGTCACCAAGTAAGATAACATTCTTTTTACGCTTAAGTTTTTTAGCAGTAGCAATGTAAGAAGTTAGCACCTCTGAGGCATGTGTACGAGTTAAGTTACAATTTCCAGCACCATCGCTATGGTCCACATCAGCTATACCCTCGTATGTTAAAGAGTCACAAGAACTTCCCTTGGATTTGAAGTGGTTCACAGATACTACAAAGACATCTTTTCTCTTAGCACCACGTCTTTTGAATTTTTGAATAAGTGATGGACGATTTTTATCATTTTCATCTAAGAATACTGCGTGTGGAGTACCTCTTGGGTTTATACGCTTTTTGTTGTAGATAATAGCAACTTTGATAGCATCTGTACCAAGTGCGTTTTCAGTTTCCAGCTTTGAATCAACATTTACAAACTTGTAGATATTTTTTCCAACAGCATCATTAAGAGCATTTACGAGATCAGCTATAGCACTTAGTTCACCATAACCATCATTTTCAATCTCCATAAGACCATATACATCAGCATCAATCTCTAGCATAGCATTGATAATCTTTACGCGTTGACGCTCAAACTCTAGGGAGTCATCAGCACCACGACAACTCATAATGTCACCGTTAACGCCACCTGTACAGTTATCAAATGTATTGAAGTAGTTTAAAACATTGAAGCTAGCCACACGAAGGTCTTTTCTAGTAAACTCTTTTGTTTCTACGCCAACACGAGGATTGTTCTCATCCATAAACTCTAAGTTTACATCTGCAAGTGGTTGAAGACGGTGAGAACCATAACGTTGATCCATTACTGCTGTAATGTTGTTAAGAGTATATCCAGCACGTAAAGTGTTCTCATAGCTTAAACCATCTGTTGGATAGATAATCTCTTCAGGGTTTTGGAAAGACTTGCCATCATCGACTTCGATGCTTTTGAGTTCTCTTTGCGTTTGATGAGCTGCGTATCCAGCAGTGTCAGGAGTGTTTGTTTGTGTGTATTGAACTAAACGCTCAGAACCAACAAGAAAAGTTCCGTATCTACCAAGGTTATAAACCTCATTTACAACTAATGGTTCACTGCCGGCATTAAGCGTCACAATCATACCTTCAACAGCTTCAAAATCAGAAACAGAAGCGACTGGAAGAGTAAGAGATACTGGAGCTGGTAAAGCATTTTGACTCGAGAGAGTTGTTATAGTTGGATTTTTAATCTGTGTAAGATTACTGTACTCAGTAACAGTACCAGTTACTTGCACAAGATCACCTACACTTAGAGTTGGACAAGAGTTTGAACAATAAACATAGACACCTTCTGAAGTTGCAGTGTTGTTATCTGCGTCTGCATCCTCTTCTTGGATGTAAAAACCTTTAAAACCATTTGTAGTATAGTCGGCTGTAACGACTGCTTCAACAGTTACTTCGCTGTTATACATTGTAGTTGTATCTGCACTCCCTTGGATTGCGTGAATTTTTGTAATTGAAGGTAGAGGCTCTTCAATATCTTCATCACCATTATCTTCGCCACCATTTCCATTATGGCTACCAAGTTCTGAAAAAGTATCTTTAGCAAAGCTAAGCCACTCTAATGATGGATCGAAATTGCTAGAGGCATCTACTCTTCCACAATATCCAGAGTTTCTAACTAGGGTTTGATCTTTTGTACCTACAGTAGAGTTTCCAAATTGAGTACCTGGATCAACGTTAAGTTGACCAATAGAATCAACAACAGAGCCATCTTTTAAAAGAAGGATAGTGTCATCACCATTGAAGTTGATTACACTAGCTTCTAGGTCTGTTACTATTTTAATAGCATCTGAAGCACTTGGATGAGATACAACAAATACATCATTATTTGTTACAGAACCAGAAAGTTGTTTTGTGTAGCTTGGAGTTGCACCACCGTTGCTGTAAAGCTCAAGTGAGTATCCTGTTAAGTCTACATTTGAACCAGTTTCATTGTAAATCTCAATAGCTTTATTATATGAACCACCTTCAATATATTCTGAAAAGAATAGATCGTTACAAGTAGCAAACGCAGAACTAGCACCAAGAAGCATAGATAATGCTAAAGTTATTTTACGCATTATTTCCCTTTTATATTTTTATAATAGAATGGTTGGTCTTATAAGACAACTGCAGTTAGAAAACCCATTTAACAAACTTATCCTCTTGTAGTAACCTGACTATCTAAGCAGAAAACTCGTAGCTTTTCATCCTTTTTTTCAAAGGATTTGGTTTTGTCTAGATATTGTGAAAGGAATAGTTTTGAAGCATTATAAAAGGGGAAATCTTAATAAAAACATAATATAATAAATGTTGTTTTTTTGTCGCTATGCTGAGATACTGAGGTAATCTTATGTTACAAAAAGAGCTAAACTATTAAACATTTAGGAAGTGGACGAACGTAGTACTTATTTTTAGTTTGATTCTTTTATGTATAAATTGTTGAACCCTCTGATATGAAATTCTTAAATGAGATGAATCAAGCTAAAAGTTTTATATTTTAGTACACATAACTGACAAAAAACATTAATCCAACAAGTTTGTTTTCGGCTTCTATTTTATTATCACCATCATCGCTCTTAACATATATCATAGTAGAGTCTAATCCCAAACCAATTCCAGATGCACTAAAGAGTGGTGATATAGTAGTTGCTGACAAAAAGGGAACATTTGCAGAACTACAAACTATGTTTGATAACTTTGAGTTTTGGTTTAATATCGTCACACCATAATATAGAAAAATTGATAAGATTGTTTCTTTCAATGTATTAGACTTTAACAAACAAGTTTGAGAAAGATATAACTTAAAGGATTAGATTCTAATTTTATATCCACTTCCATACACATTATGAATGATATTTTTTGGAAGTTTAGAGCGTAAGCGTTTAATGAGTGAAGTAATCGCATACTCAGAGTACGCTTTATCACTTTTTGTATAGAGGTACTCAAAAATAGTCTCATTTGAAAATGCCTGATTACCTTTAGAACATAAAAGAGTCATAAGCATAGATTCCCTCTCCTTTAGAATAATATGCTCTGCGTTTGAATAGAGTCTGTTCTCTTTTGTATCCCAATACATATCACTACCTAAATAAACCTTACTTG
>JAYEMB010000084.1:0-3614 GCA_034717855.1 Campylobacterota bacterium | reverse complement strand
ATAACATTGCACAAGTCAAGAGAGCTATAAGAGAGTATCTCATACTTCTGTTTTGAACAAAACTAGCTACTACATAAAATAGAAAAACACTGCTCATCGCAGCAACAGGAACAGCATAAACAGTAAATCTCAACCCACCCCATAAAGAAAAGACTCCTATACCAATCAGAGGAAGTGCCAATATAAATGGTCTATACTTGATTACAAGTAAAATATATCCAAGTAGAGAGGCTATAACACCTATTGAGCTACCACTGATACGGTTTGCCATAGTTGAGAAAGGGATAGTCCCAGCCTCTCTTACAGTTTGAGCAACTTGAAAAAACTTTAAACCCTCAGACTCAGTTCCCCTGATGGTATAAACAGCTATTTTTGCCCAAACAATTGAGATAACATTTCCACTTACTAAAAATGCAGCAACTGCTACGACAGATATAACTACTAACTGCTTTAGCGCAACTGATTGAGAGCGAAACAGAAAAAAAGCACCAAAAATTAAGGCTAGTTTGATAAACCAAGGTATCCCCATAAGAGCTATAGAGATTAAAATAATTGATTCATATGTAAAGCTATCTTTTCTATGAAAAAAGACCATATACGACATATAAATCAGACCTATCGCGTAAACAATAGAGAGTCCTGAATCGTAAAGAAAAGGGTATATTAAAATTGACAGAGCTGAGAGTAAGGCATTGTTAAGGCTCTCATCTTCAATAGTTTTTATTAAAAAGTAGAGAATAAACATAGGTGCCATAGCAGAGAACATATCAGTATCATAGTAGCCTACCATGGTTCTGTTATAGTAACTCCAAGCTATACTTCCGATAAGTGCTGCGAAAAAACCCCATAGAGTCAGCTTATAGAGTCTAGCAATTAATATGATTGGGATAACTACCAGACTTGATATAACTGCTGGCATGTAAAGCATAATAGTATCAAGACTAAAGGGGAGGATTTTAACGGCTAAGTAAGTAAAAAATACTGTTCCATATTTAAATAGATCAACTACTCTTGGATTGTTTTCAAATTCATTACCTAAGGCATTTAAAACACTGCTCCCCCAGATATAGCCATCGTTTGTATTAATCATCAGTTGATCTTTCCAATAAAAAGCTTCATAAGAATCAAACTGGTAAACCCAAATCATTCTAATAGCTATACTAAAAACATAAGCTATTACTATTAATAACAACATATATTTTCTTGTTATATTCTCTTCTTGTATCTTAAACACTTTTTTCCTTTAGAGTACTCTGAAGTACATTTTCAAGTCTGTTTACTAATATTTCAATCGAAAAATGGTTTTTTAGATATTCAAATCCATTCTCACCATACTCGTGCAATTTTAAAACATCCATTGTAGAAAAATCTTTTATTGCGTTTGAGATTGCTATTTTATCATCTTTTCTTATTACTCTGCCTGCCTTGGCAGTTGCGACAATATTATCTTCTATACTACTGACAAAAAGTATTGGTTTTTTTACTAAAAGATAATCAAATACCTTATTCATACTCATTCCATATTTATAAAGGGGTGAATCTTTAAGTCCTACATATAAGAGGTCTGCACTGCTGAGATAATCAAAGACTTCATTTTTTGCAACGGAGGATAAAAAAGTTATATTTTGCAGTTGTAACTCATCGGCTCTCTCCATAAGCTGCGTTTTTGAAGGACCATCTCCAAGCAGTGTAAAGTGTATATTTTTTTCATCTCTCAAGTACTCTGCAACATCTATAAGTATATTTAAGTTATTCGCTAAACCATGTGTTCCTGTATATAAAATATTAAACTTTGAAGTATCAAGTTTTTGCTCATACTGCGTTTTTAAACTATTTATATCGGTTCCATTAGAAACCCACTCTATCTTCTCTTTATTTACTCCTAAACTTTCTATATAGAGATGTGCTTTTGGCAGAGTTGTAATTATCTTATCTGCTTTTTTATACAGAAATTTTTCAAGCCTGGCTAGTAGTAAAATAAAAGGGTGCCACTTTGATATACCCATATCTATCAGAGTTTGAGGCCATAGATCTCTCACTTCCATAATAAACGCAGTATTATATATTTTTGACAACTTAAACGCAGCATATACTGCAAAAAGATGTACTGATGAACCGATAACTACATCAGGTTTTTCTAAATTTAATCTTGGCACTATCTTTATGGCTCTGAACATATAACTAAGCATATTAAAGACTCTTTTAATACCATTGTTATAATAGGGAGGTGTTTTGAACCATATAAACTCTACTCCCTCACTCTCCTCTTGTAAATACTCTGTATCATTGTACTCTTTCATCTCCTGCAGCTTGGCGTAGTGAAAACTCGAAGCAACAATAGTTACTTTATGTCCTCTTCTAGTTAACTCTTTTGCAAAGTCATAGTGCCTTGTACCTCCACTCATCGAAGGGTTTAATGCATGATGATTCAGTATCCATATATTCATTTAACTACTCTTCCAACCTGGTGTAAAGCTCAAGCAGTACCTTCTCTTGCTCTTCCCAGTTATAAATCTCTTTTACTTTTTGTATATTAATTTGCAACTTATCTTTATCCAACGTTACAGCCTCTAAAATTGCCTTTTTCAAACTTGACGAGGTATCCTCTTTTACTACCACCCCAATAGAGTTATCAAGGACTAGTTTTTTCATCTCTGGAAGGTTTGAAACTATCACAGGTAGATTTGCCATTGTATATTCAAATATTTTATTTGGTAGGCAATATCTGTAACTTAGACAGCTATCTTCTATCGTTGCTATCCCAAAGTCTGCACTTGACGTATAATCTAAAAGTACCTCGGGACTTACTGCTTTATGAAAATAGATATTAGAACACTCTGCTGATAGCTTCTGTATCTCTGCTTCTAAATTTCCATACCCCATAAAAATAATTACACTCTCATCACTCTGCATCATTTTAAAGGTATCTAAAACTGTTTGAACCCCTCTTCCTTGACTCAAAGCACCTTGATATAAAAAAATTGTTTGCTCTTTTTTGATACCAAACACCTCTCTAAAAATATCTTTTTTTTCTACGCTTTTAAACGCAGGAGTATTTAGTACAAGAGAAGGCTTAGGTATATCATAGAGTCTCACATACTCATCTGCGATTGCATCACTTACACATATCACTGCGTTTGCATATCTTATAAAAAACTGTTCTGCCTTTTTTGTAATGTACTTTTGAAAACCACCAAGACCATTTACCTCTGTTTCATACTCATGGGCATCATAAACTATTTTAACATCTTTGTTATAAAGTTTTTTTATTATAAAAGCTATCGGGAGTGCGTTTAAGTCGTTACAGTGGAGGATATCAAAATCCTTACAGTACAAAGAGGCCTCTTTAACATAAAGTAGATAAGCCTTGAGCTTTGCAAGCTTTGATTTACTTACTATTCTATCAAGATAAGAGAAGCGCTTGACTATAAAACTGTTTTCTACTTGTGTCTTCTCTAAACCTTTATCTAAATGGGCTATCACTTCCACATAATAACCATTATTTGCCAGAGAAGCTGACTCTTTGATTACTCGGCTATCGTTTGTAAAAGGATTAAAGACTATGTTGGCTATTTTTTTCATTTTTTAATTACACCCATAAACTTCTTTCCAGC
>JAYEMB010000083.1:6959-14485 GCA_034717855.1 Campylobacterota bacterium | reverse complement strand
ATGCTTCCATTTATCATCAAGCTTGCAAAAGTTACAGATGTTGAGTTTACCCAGAGTAAAATAGAAAACGCAGTAAGTGATATCTCAGACCAGTGTGAGACTTTCATTCCAACTGACTCAATTGATTTGAGTTCAATCATCTCTAAACTAACTAAACAAGATGAAAAGCTACAAAAAGAGATTGGCAAGTTAAATGGTATGCTTAAAAATGAGAAGTTTGTTGCAAATGCACCTGAAGATGTACTCGCTAAAAATCGCGAAGCACTTAGTGATGCAGAGGCTAAATCAGTTAAAGTTCAAGAGCAGTTAAACTCCCTTCAATCTTAATCTTCAACTCTAAATGTGATAAAACTTTATCACATTTATGAGGAATCTATCTAATATTCAATAATCTATTTACTCATAGCTTTAAAAATAGATACTTGGTCTTCAATCTTTACCATTAAACAATCAGCTTCTTGAGCTGTGATTGCACCCTCTTGAAGAGCCTCTTTTACAGTTGTTTCAGACAGATAAGTGTGTTTCATTTAGTTCTCCTTTTATTATTTGTATTTGAAATTATACAGTTATCACAATAAAAATAAAATAAATTTTAACAGCATTTTATTATGTTAATAACAAAATAAATTTATATAATAGTTTTTTTCAAATTCAAGTAAAGCTTCATTGGCATTTAGCTATAATTCCAAAATTATAAAAACACTACTTTTAAGGGTTTAAGACTTGTTTGATTTAAAAAAATACTCATCAGCAAATATCAAAAATGATATTTTATCTGGTCTAGTTGTTGCCGTTGCTCTTGTTCCAGAAGCTATCGCGTTTAGTTTTATCGCAGGAGTAAGCCCTATTGTTGGTCTTTACACTGCGTTTATTCTAGGTCTTATCACTGCTCTAATCGGTGGTAAGCCCGGTATGATTTCAGGTGCAACAGGTGCAGTGGCTATCGTTCTTGTTGGTCTATCATTAGAAGCCAGTGCTCTCCTTTCAGCACAAGGTGTAGATGGAGAAGCTCTCGCTATGGGTGTCTTGCACTACATTTTACTTGCTACTATTATTGCAGGTCTTATTCAGATTAGTATCGGTGCTTTGAAACTTGGTAAATTTATCCGTCTAGTTCCAACTCCTGCTATTCACGGCTTTGTTAATGGTCTTGCAATTGTTATTGCCACTGCACAGTTTAAGTTCTTTGAGGGACAAAACTCTATGATGTATATTCTCGTAGCTGTAACAATGGCTATAATGTATCTACTTCCAAAGTACACAAAGGCAGTTCCAGCCGGTCTTATAGCAATCATATTTGTTACACTTGGTGTCTATTTTACAAACGCAGATACACTTTTACTTAGTGGTCTATCAGACATGAGTCAGTTTGCAGGTCAACTCCCTTCATTTGTAGTGACAGACTACATCTTTAGTCTTGATGCTATTATTTTAGTACTCCCTTACGCTGTGATTGTTGCTCTTGTTGGTATCATCGAGTCACTACTTACTCTTTCAGTTCTTGATGAGCTAAGCAATACTCGCGGTTCAGCAAACAAAGAGTGTATCGCTCAAGGTACAGGAAATGTTGCTTGTGGTTTCTTTGGTGGTATGGCTGGTTGTGCTATGATTGGTCAGAGTATCATCAACTACACTTCTGGTGGTATCGGTCGTCTTTCATCTTTTGTAGCGGCAGTTGCGCTTATCATTCTTGTTGTTTCAATGAGTGGTGTTTTAAACGCTATCCCAGTAGCTGTTTTAGTTGGTATCATGTTTATGGTAAGTATCGGTACATTTGAGTGGTCAAGCTTCTCTAGACTGAACAAAATACCTCGTACAGATGCCTTTGTAATGGTTACTGTTACAATCATCACAGTTGTTGAAGATTTAGCGATTGCAGTTATCGCAGGTGTGATTATCTCTGCTCTTGCCTTTGCTTGGAAACATGCTCGTATCTGGGCAAGAACACATGTTGAAGAAGATGGAACAAAAGTTTACGAGCTTGATGGTCCTCTTTTCTTTGGTAGTGCAACTACATTTGCAGACAACTTTGACATCCCAAGTGACCCTCCAAAAGTAGTTATAGACTTTAAAAACGCAAGAGTTATGGATTCTAGTGGTGTTGAGGCTGTTGATGCTATCACTAAAAAGTATGAAGATGCTGGCAAAAATCTACTTCTTCGTCACTTGAGTGCTGACTGTAAAGCTATTTTAAAACAGGCTGGTCCACACTGTACTTATGAAGAGGATGATCCAACTTACAAAGTTGCGTTTAACTACTAGTTACGCACTGCTATAAAACTCTCAGGTCTAACAGATTTGTACTTGGGCATACTCTGACCTACATTTGCGTTTATGTAAGTGGGGTCTGCTATCACATACTTTTTTCTCCCAGCCTTAACAGTGTCACCTTCTAGTGGAATGTAAAGCGCTGTTGCCATATGGTCTCTATATTTTACACCTATGACGCTATAACCAAAAAGCTCTTTTACAAGGTAGGAAAAAAGTACAGCTCTATCTTCGCAGTCTGACTTTTCAAAGTAGAGCGTCTCTTGTGCAAACATAACCTTCTCTCGACCAAACTGCTGATTGTCTTGCTCATACACAAAGGCATTCTGTACAAAATTGAGAACAAAGTTTATAGCTACACTTGCTTTCATCCCATCAATACGCTTTTTCATATCTCTAGCGATAGTGGCATATGTCATCTCATCAAGCGGTGCATTAAAAAATGTCTCATAATCAGCCTGCGGATAGGTCTCCATAAAGTCGATAAGGTTTTGATTATATCTATATGACGTTGTAAACTCTTCCCCATTATGATTGAAACGCAGCGTTTTACTCTTTACACTTGTATTAAACTTTGGTAACTCTTTGAGTGAAAGATCAAAGGCTTTAGTCGCTTCTGGATAGCTTTTTTCATAGGAGTAGAGTCTTCCTATTCTGCCTTTATCGTAGTGAGAAAGAGCATAGAATTTTTTATTTGACAAAGTATAACTTGGAGTTGAGTATATACTTTTTTGGCTGTAATGCATAAGAGTCACTTCTCTTTTAGCTATCCCGACTCTCACATCGTAGCCTAGTTTATTAAAAAGAAACCAAGAGAATAGTTTTGACTCATTTTGATTTTCATAGAGCTGCTGGGAAAAACTCCTAACTAGAAGATATAGTCCCCAGTCATTGAGATTCATAGACTCTTTTATACTTGATAGTGAACGTACAATATCCTCATACTCACTCTTAGCAGCTGCATTAAAGAACTTTGATATTCCCTCCTGATTTTGAGGAGAAAACCTTGCGACCTTTAGACTCTTGTCAATATCAAAACCTAATTCTGTACCAAAGAAGCCAAATTTTATATCTTTTACTTTGGGAGTCACTAAAGCTATAGTTGCTTCTTTAATCTCAGCCTCAACTAAAGGAGTCACCTTTATATTTACAACAGGACCAACACTATTCATCTTCTTTTTGGATGCAGGAGTTATACTTTTTGGTTTAGGCACCTCATAAAGCGGTGCTTCCATCTGAGCCTTATACTCTTTGAACTGCTCTTTTAAGTAGTTGTTAAAAGCCTTATCTCTCTTGTCTTTATACTCACTAAATGCTTGCGTTTGAACACGCTTAAAATCTTTAAAACTCTCAGCAGTAACTATTGATGTTAAAAGTAAAAATAATAGACTAAAATGGCCAAATAGCTTGAACCATCTTAGTTCCCCATCCTTGTTTCGTTGCACGATCCATATCTCCCTCTGTTTTGTATAGTATCTTAGCGTCGCTCATTTTAGCAGAATCAATATTATTATACTGGTCGATATCATAGGGACGAATAACTCCACTTATCTGTATAACCTGCTTTTGATCATCTATAAGTATCTCGCGTTTCCCCGATACAAAATAGTTTCCGTTACTAAGTATTTTTACAATTCTCGCTGATACTTTTGTTGTAAAGCTTGCATCTTTAGTGGCACTTCCTGCACCTTCAAAACTACTAGTAGAGTCACTCTCAAAGCCAATACTTGAAAAGCCATTCAGTCTATCAGCAGCACTTGTCATTGTTGAGTTTGCACCAGCAGATGTAAAAGCACCGCCGCCAAGAGCTGAACTGTCTGTTTTTGAAAGTGACTTAGCACCCGTGTTGGAACTCTTTGCTGTCTCTGAGATAACTACTGTCACAATATCATTTACATGCATAGCCTTGTGATCTGAGAAGAGAGGATTATCTCCCTGACCGAAGATACTTCCAGTTGACGCAAAGTCCTGTTCATCCTCCTTAGCAGGCATCTGCTCTACATAGACAGGCGGTTCAAAATCAATCTCTGGGTCTGTCAACTTTGCAGTACAGCCACTCAGAAAAAAGATACCATATAGAAGTGTTAAAGTAGTTAAAACAGTTTTTTTCATTTAAATCTCATCTCTTATATATTTAGATATAATTCTAGCAATTTTAGTTCCATATATAAGGATTATTTCATGTCATTAAAAGAGACAATAAACGCAGATGTAAAAAACGCAATGAAAGCAAAAGATACAAAGAAACGCGATGCACTGCGTTTACTAACAAGCGCTTTTAAGCAGATAGAAGTAGATGAGAGAAAAGAACTCACTGATGATGATGTCATCAAAATCATCCAACAACAGGTCAAACGCAGAAATGACGCAGCGACTCAATACAGAGATGCAGGTCGTGATGACTTACTACAGATAGAGCTTGATGAGATAGCTTTTTACGAAATCTATTTACCAGCTCAGATGAGTGATGAAGAGCTAAAAACTGCTCTTAAAGAGATAATCACTAAGGTCGGTGCTGCAACTATGAAAGATATGGGTAAGGTTATGGGAATGGCTTCAAAAGAGCTAGCTGGCAAAGCTGATGGTAAACGCATCAACGGTGCTGTTAAAGAGCTCTTAGCTTAAACTCTATCAGATAAAACTACTAAGTATTTTATTTATCATACTTGAGTAGTTTGTTGTAGCGAATCATACTTCCCAACTCCTCGGCATACTTATCCCCTATCTCAGAGTACCTGTCTAACTTCTCTATGATTAAAAAAACATCCTCCGTTTCACTTCGAACTCGCCTAAACTCATCAAAGGCAAACCCTCTACCCATAAGTTTATAGTACTCTCGAACCGACTCTTCAATGGTAGCAAACTTTTTTAGCCAGATAGTTCTTGTTCCACTTCTCATTTCACTTGCAGCTATTCGTGGTTCATCAGGATTGACACTCCACATTCCAAAGATGTTTTTTGCTTTTACGAAAAATCTTGATGTTGCCCAAGCACTCTCCATAGCTGCCTGTGCTATAGCTATACTCTGTGGATGTGGCTTAAGCGCCAAAAGAAGTTTTTCATCACTCTCCACTTTATAAATCTCTTTTAACCTTGCCATCTCTTGAGTCTCTTTATCAGCTTCTATATCACTTTTGACTCTTTTATATTGAACTGTAAGTTCTGCGTGAACCTTCTGTACTGCTGGCTCTACAAGAGCGTAAAACCTAGCTTTTTTCTCTTTGACTGTCATCTTCTTTAACAACAGTGCTGATTGATAGCTTTTGGTATTAAAAGCAGATAGAGTTAAACTCAGCAGAGAGATTACAAAGAGAAACTTCACCCTACCAATCTTCTAAAACAAATTTTTTAGGTTCACTCTCTTTGGTTTGAACCTGCTCTTTTGGTGCATTTATCTCAGGCTCTTCTACCTGCGTTTGTTTAGGCTTACTCATCTGCTCTTCAAACTGCAGTTCTAATCCATTTGATGTCATTACAAAACCATCGACTTTGAGTTTTCCATCGTGTATCTGATTATGATGCTCTTTACATAAAGGTATAAGATTGTGCTTGTTATCTTTGTGAAAGTGTCCGATAAAGCCTGCTTTATCTGCTAAAGAGCGTTGAGAGATGTGGTGGACATCTTCTGCTATAGCTCCACAAATAACGCATTTTGTCACGTAAAGCTCTTTGTTGTACTTACTCTTTTTCTTCTTTACTAAAAGCTCTAACTCATCAAAATCATTCGCAAGTCTTTTTCTAATACTGTTTGCCACATCTAAAAACTCACTATCCATATGAAGTGATTTTGCAAACTCCAAACCATAGATACTGCTACCACTTCCAGACTGCAAAACGCGATTAAAGACAAGAGCATCTCTATCTTCATCATACTCAACACTCAGATGCAAATCAACAACATTATCCAAACTCGTAATCTCTCTCATAGTTGAGAGTTGGTGAAGATGCGTTGCAAAGAGGAAAAGACATCTCGTTTTTGAGAGTTTTTGGATGGCACTCGCAACGATTGCAACACCCGAGAGCGTCTCTGTTCCATGACTAATCTCATCTCCTAAAACTAAAGAGCGTGCAGATGAACGGTTAAATATATTTTTAAGCTCAAGCATCTCAACAGCAAAGGTAGAGAGCCCTTTAGCAAGGTTATCTTTTGAGACTATACGCGTAAAAAGTGAGTCAAAAAGAGAGAACTTCATCACTGCAGCACTCACAAAAAATCCGCTTTGTGCCATAAGTGTAGCTATCCCTATACTCTTCATTAGTGAGCTTTTACCGCTAGAGTTGATTCCGTAGAGTAGAACGCCGTTTATGTCATGTCCATCATGCACACCGACTTCAAGCATCACTGTTTCAGGGTGTGGCAGGTCCATATACTCACGATTTCCCATCACTATGTCATTTGGAACGTAGATTCCACCTCTCTCTTGTATCTCTATAAGAGGATGACGAAGCTGCATAATTTGCATAAAGTTTTCACTGTTTTTAGCTTCAACTATCATAGGACGAGAGTGTTTATACATCTGTGCAATTTTTGAAGAACTCACCCCTACATCAAGGTCTGAAACATAGGCTATAACTCTATCAAAAAGAAGTGAGTATCGTCTCTCAAAAACTCCCTGTAGCTGGATATATTTCTCTTTTACAAGCGAGACAATTTTACGGCGGTTTTTCATGATTTTGTCTGAGAGCTCATCTGTAAACGCAGAGGTTATCTTCACACTGTTTGTAAGTTTTTTTACACTAAAGAGTGAAAAGTTTTCATCTTTTTTAAACTCACTCTCTATGAGAGAAAATCTGTTTTTACTCAGAGAAATATAGTAGCCCTCTTTTTCTAAAAGACCCAAAGTAACTAAACGGCTTGAAGTTCCTGCGTTTACTGACTTTAAGATATCTTCAATCTTTGCAATAATATCCTCAAACGCAATAAGCATAATAGAGTTCTCTTTGACAAGAGTATCTATAGACTCATCAACCCCATTCATTAAAAAGTTCTCATCAACAGTTGCGTTTGTAAAGCGGCGAGATACATCCAAATCTATACTTTTGTCAATATCTCTTAAAAACTCATCCACCTCACTCTCATGAAAAGGGGTACGCTGAATTTTATGTTTTTTTACATAAAGCATCAACTCTTTAACTGACTGCATCGACTCATAAACGTGGTTCATCTCAAATGGATGAAGACGTCCTAAGTTCAGACGACGGGAGAGTCTCTCTAAATCATAAACACCCCGCATCATCTCATCGAGATATCTCGTATG
>JAYEMB010000083.1:0-6859 GCA_034717855.1 Campylobacterota bacterium | reverse complement strand
GAAATATAGCGACTGATTTTCGGTGGATTTCCTTTTTGTCTTACAACAATGACAGTATATTTTTGCTCACTTATTAAACGGTTAAGATAACGTTCAAATGATACTGCAGGTACTCCTGCCAAAAGAGGATTTTTATCAGAATTTTCGATTATATTTTTATTTTTTTTAGTAAGTTGGATATTTAAAAGTTCAGCTATCTCTTTAGCTTTACCTATCTGCTCATCATCATTGTTGACCTCATAAACTTCAAAAAAAGTTCCAATCTCCATAAAAACAACAGTGTCTTCACCATACTTCTCTTCAAAATACCTTTGCAAGTCAAAGTAAGTTTGCGTTAGTAATCGTTCTTTAGTATTGAGTATGTGACTTACGTCTGATGATTTCATTATAAAATATGCCCATTTTGCTTAATATATTGCGATTATAACATAAAAATTTATTGCAATTTTTATATAACTGGTTATAATATCTCACTATTAAAGACACTACGGAGACTTTATGTATAGAGTACTATCTAGCCTACTACTAATCACAAGCTTAAATGCCCAAGACCTTAAAACTACGGTTGAGGAAGTTTTATCTACAAACCCTATTGTTCAAGAGAGACTTAAGAACTATAATGCAATAAAAGAGGATATAACAAGTGCGGAGTCCGGATACTACCCAAAGCTTGACTTGAACCTTGGTGTTGGACACGAAAGAACTAATAAAACAGATGCAGATGGAAATAATATTCCATTAAATGATTATGGACATTACAATGTGTATCAAAACTCTTTAAAATACACTCACAATCTTTTTAACGGTTTTAGTACAACCTATCAAATTCAAGAACAAGAGCACAGGACTCTCTCTTCAGCTTACAGTTATATAGAAAAAGCAAATGACACATCATTTAATATGGTCAACCAATATCTTCAAGTAATGAAAAACCAAGAGCTTCTTTTAACTGCCAAAGAGAATGTCACGATTAATGAAGAGATTCTAAATAAGGTTGAGAAACTTTATGAGGCTGGTTTAACAACTCTCTCAGAAGTAAACAAGATAAAATCTAGTCTCTCTCTAGCGAGATCAAACCTTGTTGTACAAGAGAATAGTATTTTAGATGTCTCATATAACTTTCAAAGAGTTTTAGGAAGATATATGGATCCAACTAGTATGAGTAAACCAGATGTAGAAATAACACTTCCATCAAGTCAGGAAGAAGCTACACAGTTTGCTATGAAGAACAACCCATCACTTTTAGTTAGCGAATACAATATCAGGCTAGCACAGGCTACAAACCAAGAGAAGCTCTCTCCTTTTTACCCAAAGATAGATATTGAAGTGTCAGGATCTATGAATAAAAACCTTAGTGGAGTAGAAGGTGAGGATGATAGATTTAGAGCTATGGCATACCTAACATATAATATCTTCAACGGTTTTTCCGACACTGCAGCAATTCAAAAAAGTACGAGTCAAATCCATCAAGAAGTTGAGAGCAAAAATGATCTCAGACGTCAAGTCATAGAGGGAATCAATCTCGCTTGGGCAGCAAACACAAAACTTCAAGAGCAGTTAGTATATCTTGAAAACTATAAAAAGTACTCACTCAAAACACTAACACTCTACTCTAAAGAGTATGACCTAGGTCGTCGTTCACTTCTAGACCTACTCTCAGCTCAAAATGATTTTATAGGGGCAAAGGCTCAAATAATCTCTACAAAGTACAGTATGCTTTTTGCAAAATATAGAATCTTAGATGCTATGGGAACACTTATTCAAACTGTTATTGGAGATGCAGAGCCAATTCATTCAAATGTTGGTTTAGTGAGTCAAGTTCCTAAAAATAGTGATGAACTACCGATTAGTTTTGATAAAGACAGAGATTTAATTGTAGATGAGATGGATATATGTAACAACTCGCTAGAGACTCAAATGAAAAATATCTATGGATGTAAACTAGTAGATTCAAGCATTGCTCAGATGCACAGACATGGAGGGTTTTTATTTGATGGTGAAGAGATACAAGAGGAGTCAAGTAAAAAACTTCAAAGCCTCTTAGTTAAGCTAAAATCTGAGGGAGTACAAAATACTAGCTTTACTCTTTTAGCGAATGCTAAAACACAAGAGCTATCTAAAAAAAGAGCTACTGTAGTAACAAACATTCTTCTAAACGCAGGAGTATCCCAAGAGAATATATCTATCATATCAAACGCAGACCAGGCTCCAATATCAACCGATGAGACTCTAAACGAACGTGTAGATATTATTGTAACTAAAACAAAAGAGAACTAGAATGCTCATAACAACAGCTGATAATCTAAGAATGGATGCCCTGCTTGATTGCTTGGTTCTGTTCACAAAACTCTATCACAAACCCTATTCAGCAGAAGCTTTAACAGCCGGACTGCCTATAGAGCCTGGTGCTGAATCACCTGAACTGTTTTCTATTAACAACGCGAAAGGACTCTTTTCTCGTGCAGCAGCAAAAGCTGGATTAAAATCATCTATCATAAAAAGACCTCTCTCTCAAATATCTCCTCTTCAACTTCCTATGATTGTCTTACTTTCAAACCAGAGTGCTTGTATATTAGACAGATATAGTGAAGATGGTACTCAGGTTAAGATAATAATGCCTGCTGAAGAAGCAATTGAGCAGTGGGTAGATATAGAAGATTTAGAAGATCAGTATATCGGCTTTGGCTTTATGGTTAAAAAAGCCTTTGAATATACCGATGAGACTTCAAGAACTCTTCATATAGATCAAAAACATTGGTTTTGGAGTACTCTAAAACTATCAACAGGTATCTATAAAGATGTTTTATACGCTTCACTGCTTATAAACCTTTTTGTATTAGCCTCTCCACTCTTTACCATGAATGTTTACGACAGAGTTGTTCCAAACAACGCAATAGAAACTCTCTGGGTATTTGCCATAGGTGTTATGATTGTTTATATTATCGATACAACACTAAAGTTTGCCCGAACATACCTTCTTGAGAGTGCAGCAAAAAAGAGCGATATCATTATGTCCTCTATCATATTTGAAAAAGTACTTGACCTTAAGATGGCGAATCACCCTGCTTCAGTTGGTTCATTTGCAAGTAATTTAAAAGATTTTGACAATATCCGAAGCTTTTTAACAAACGCAACTATGGCAGCAGTTATAGACCTTCCATTTACTATAATATTTTTAGCTGTTATCGCTTATATCGGTGGGAATATTGTTCTTGTTCCACTCGTTACTATATCTCTTATACTTGGATATGCATTCTTCATCAAAAAGCCTCTTCGTGTAAGTATTGAGAGTACTCATGAAGCGAGTGCAAAAAAGAGTTCTATATTGATTGAGAGTTTAAATAATATAGAGACTTTAAAGACTTTAGGAACACTCAATCAAACGCAGTATAAATGGGAGGAGTCAACAGGCGAGATAGCTAGTAAAAGTTTAAAATCTCGTCTTTTATCTGCTTCTATTCCAACTATAACACAGCTCTTAATCCAACTAAATACGGTAATGATAATAGTTTACGGCGTTTATCTTATTCAAGATTTTGAACTCTCTATGGGTGGACTTATCGCAATCGTTATCTTAACAGGTAGAACACTTGCTCCAATGGGACAAGTCGCTTCGCTTATGACAAACTATGAAGATACAAAGACCTCATATGAAACACTTAATGAGATTATCTCTCAGCCAAGTGAAAGACCTGATGGCAAAAAGTTTGTAGAGAGACCAGACTTTCATGGACATATAGAGTTTGTCGATGTGACTTTCTCTTACCCTAACACCAGTGTTCCAGCTCTTAAAAACGCTTCATTTGTTATAAAACCGGGTGAACATATTGCCATTATAGGTCGTATCGGTTCAGGTAAAAGTACTATACAAAAACTTCTTCTTGGACTTTACGAGCCAGATGCTGGACAGATTCTTATAGATGGTATCGATATCAACCAGATTGACCCTGCCGATCTTCGTAAAAATATGGGCTATGTCTCTCAGGACATCATGCTATTTCGCGGTACGGTAAAAGATAACATTACTTTTAGAGCTTCTCACGCTAGTGATGGAGCAATGATTAGAGCAGCACAAATTAGTGGTGCTTCAGAATTTATTAAAAAGCACCCTAAAGGCTATGAAATGCCTATTGGTGAGCGTGGACAAGGACTCTCTGGTGGACAGCGTCAGAGTATAGGAATAGCTCGTGCCTTTTTACTAGAAGCACCCGTTATGCTTATGGATGAACCAAGTAATGCTATGGATCAGATTACAGAAGCTAAGTTACTTGATAACATGCAGACAGCTCTCAAAGGAACTACTTCACTCTTAGTAACTCAAAAGATGAACCTCCTTAAAATAGTAGATAGAGTTCTTGTTGTAAATGAAGGAAAAATCATTATAGATGCGCCAAAAGAAGAAGCCCTTCTTAAACTCCAAGCTGGAGGTAAGCAGTAGATGAAGAAATCTAATACACCTATAGAGTATAACGAAAAAGATTATGAGTTTATGAACTCTCTGAGTTCAGCTATTTTAGAGCAGTCACCTTCACATATTAGTAGAGTTTTAAAGATATGGTTGTTTACTATTTTTGCTCTTATAGTATGGGCTTCATTTGCAAGCATAGATGAGATTACTAGAGGAGATGGTAAAGTTATCCCTTATGGACAAAATCAGGTTATTCAAAACCTTGAAGGTGGTATTGTTGAGTCTATTTTAGTAACTGAGGGTCAAAAAGTAACAGCAGGTCAAGTTATACTAAAAATCTCTAACGCAAAATCTACTTCAAGTTCAAGAACAAACGAGATGAAACACCAAGAGCTTGTAGCAAAAAGATTAAGACTCCATGCAGAAGCAAACTCTTTAGCTTTTAAATCAATCGACACAGAGGATGATGAACTCAAAAAGCAGATAGAGCTTGCAAAAAAACTCTATAACTCTAATAAGCTAGAAACGAAGGCTAAAGATAGCTCACTTGTTCAACAGATAAATCAAAGAAAGCAAGAGTATAAAGAGGCACAGGCAAGAATTAGATCACTCCAAAAATCACTTGAGTTTGTAACAGAAGAGATAAATATGACTGAACCTATGGTAAAAGAGGGAATCAAGTCTAAGGTTGATTTTCTAAAGCTTAAACGTGAAGCAAATGGGATAGAAAACGACATAGAAGCATCTTCACTCTCGCTACCAAGACTACTTTCTGCCATAGAAGAGTATAGACAAAAAAGGGTTGAGGCAAAGCAACTTGTCATCAACAAAGCTAAACAAGAGCTAAACAAAGTAAGTGCTGAAATCGCAAGGCTTAAAACGCAGCAGATAGAGTTTACAGACCAAGTTGATAGAACTATGGTTAAATCCCCAGTTGATGGAATAGTGCAAAAACTTTTTGTTCACACAGTTGGAGGAGTTATCAAACCTGGAGCTGATCTTCTTGAGATAGTCCCAACAAACAAAAAACTCTTTTTAGAGATAAAAATCAAGCCGAGTGATATCGCGTTTATACACCCTGGAGCAGAGGCAAAAGTTAAAATATCTGCTTATGATTACGCTATACATGGTGGACTCGTTGGAGAGGTTGTTAATATCTCACCGGATACTATTACAGATAAAAAAGAGAACACCTTTTATCTTATACACATAGTTACTGATAAAAACTATTTAGGCTCACCTGAGCATCCATTAAACATCATACCGGGGATGACAGCCAATGTTGATATTGTCACAGGTCAAAAGACTGTAATGCAGTATATTTTAAAACCTATACTCAAATCTAAGCAGTACGTATTCTCGGAGAGATAAAATGCAAGTTATATACTTTAGTTCAAACTTTGAAATGCTAGATGAGTTTTTAATAAGAGATAACAACAACCCTTTAAAATTTTATGATGTAGATAAACTTTTAAAGTGGACAAATAAGTTATCCTCTTATGTAGTTATTGTTGACTATGACAGTATGGCTAAAGAGATTAACCAGCTAATATCTTCAGGAAATCTTCCCCAAAATGTTATTATACTTGAGCGAGCACCAGCTGTAGTTACTGGTAAGATGCTTATTTCTCACGGTGTAAAGGCCTACGGAAATAGTAGAATGCTTCCTCTACACTACCAACAGATGCTAGATACAGTGATAGATGAAAAAGTTTGGACATACCCTGAGTTAACAGCAGCTCTCATAAAAGAGACAAACAAAAACCCACTAAACTCTTATGCAAAAAGTCTCATAAACGCTAGACTAACCGCTAAAGAGAAAGAGACTATCTATCTAGTTCTAGAGGGTCTGACAAATGATGCGATAGCATCCAAACTTGATATCACTACAAGAACTGTAAAAGCACATGTAAGTTCAATTTTTACTAAACTTCATGTAAACGATAGAGTCTCTTTAGTTCTACTTTTAAAGTAGTTATTACTTAAGACTAGCTCTCGCTAATCTCAATATCAGTGCTAATCTCCAGAGTAACAGTTTCATCACCCTCTCCACTAGTCACCTCTCTATACTCCTGACCTGTCTCTGCATCTGTTTTAAAGTCACCCAGTTTCCACTCTGCATCATCACCTTGAGTATTGAGATTCACACTATCTGCACCATCACCATCTATACGAAGAAGATTATCTGTATCTGTCATATCCAGGACATCATCTACACTCAGCGAAGTGATATTTTGCTCTCCAACCCCTAAATCTATAGTTTCAATATTTGAGATATTATCAGACAGTCCACTAAAATCAATATTTGCATCTCCTGTTGCGACAAGAGTATCTAAACCTTCACCACCATCAAGGCTTAATCCATTGTCTGCTATATCGGTAGCATCTGCTGTAAATGCATCCTTGCCATCACCAGCATCTATAGTGTTGTCATCTGAAACATCATAACTA